>JANXWT010000393.1 GCA_025351035.1 Opitutia bacterium
GCAATGCCAAGCGCGGCAACACGCTCGCCTTCGGCGAATTTGGCCTGCAATCCCTTTCGCGCGGTCCCATGACCGGCCAGCAAATCGAAGCCGCCCGCGTCACCATCGCCCGCCACCTCAAGCGCAAGGGCAAGCTGTGGATCCGCATCTTCCCGCACAAGCCGGTCACCAAAAAACCCGCCGAAGTCCGCATGGGCCAAGGCAAGGGCCCGGTCGAATTCTACGTCGCCGTCATCAAGCCCGGGGCGGTCCTTTTCGAACTTGCCGGCGTGCCCGCCACCATCGCCAAAGAGGCCTTCCGCCTCGCCGACGCCAAACTGCCGTTCCGCTGCCGCTTCATCGCGCGCGAGTCCACCGGCGTCTAATCAGGAATACACCGCCATGACTTCCAAAGAAATCCGCGACCTCGCTCCCGCCGAGATCACCACCAGGCTCCGCGAGACCCGCGACGCTCTCCTGCAACTGCGCCTGCGCAAGCACACCGGCCAAGTCGAGAAGACCCACACGATCCGCGCCCTGCGCAAAGACGTCGCGCGCCTCGAGACTATTCTCACCGAGATCAAAAGCAAAAAGACCGCCGCCTAATCGCCGCGCACGCTTAACCGCTCACCTCCATGTCCACTCACGAACGCCAAAACCGCCGCAAGACCGTCACTGGTTTCATCACCTCCCGCATGGGTGACAAGTCCGTCAAGGTGACGATTCCTTACAAGACGCCGCATCCACTTTACCACAAGGTCATCAATCGCAAGACCGTCCTCCACGTCCACGACGAGAAAAACGCGGCCAAGGTCGGCGACAAAGTCGAGGTCACCGAAACCCGCCCCATCAGCCGCCTCAAGCGCTGGCGCATCGTGCGCATCGTCGAGGTCGCCGTCGGCACCGATATCGTCGCGATCTCCGAGCAGGATGTCGCCGAACTCGTGCCCACCAAAATCACCAAGTCCTAACCCTTTCGCGAAGGAGCTACCACCATGATTCAGATGCGTTCCATTTTAGATATTGCCGATAACACCGGCGCGCGCCGCGCGTCGATGATCGGCAAGATCGGGCATCCTTCCCGCTATGCCCATGTCGGTGACATCATCACCGTCAACATCAAGGAGAGCAGCACCGACGCCACTGTAAAGAAGGGTGAGGTCGTCAAGGCGGTCATCGTCCGCACTCGCGCGCCCCTCCGGCGCTCGGACGGCAGTTACCTGCGCTTTGATAGCAACGCGATCGTCATCATCGGCGAAGACGGCAACCCGAAGGGCACTCGCATCTTTGGTCCGATTGCCCGCGAGCTCCGCGCCAAGAATCACATGAAGATCATCTCGCTCGCCCCGGAGGTCCTCTAACATGCAGAAGTTCCATATCAAACGTAACGATATCGTCGTCGTCATCGCCGGCTCTCACAAGGGCAAGCAGGGCAAGGTTCTTTCGATCCTCCCCGCCAAGAACCGCGCGATCGTCGAAGGCGTCGCGATGATCAAGCGTCACCTCAAGAAATCCACCGAGCATCCGCAGGGTGCCATCGTCGAGCGCGAAGGCTCGGTCCATGTCTCCAACCTCATGCTCCTTGCTCGCTATGAAGCGTCCAAGCGCGCCAAGAAACCCGCCGTCGCGGCTCAGGCCTGATCGGTGAGGGGACTTCACTCCAATTAACCACTAAGCACCCGGCTCGGAAACCCGGTTCGCATTCATGAGCAAATTACTCACACCTCTGCAAAAACACTACGTCGAGACCGTCGTGCCCGCCTTGATGGCCGCCCGCGGTTACAAGAACAAGCACCAGTGCCCTCGCTTGGCGAAGATCGTCATCAACACCGGCATCAGCTCCGAGGCGGACAAGAATGTCATCGCCGACGCCGCGCGCGACATCGGCCTCATTGCCGGTCAAAAGCCCGTGCTCAACCGTTCGAAGAAGGCCATCGCCAACTTCAAGCTGAAGCCTAACCAGATCACGGGCTGTCATGTCACGCTCCGCGGCGAAAACATGTGGCACTTCCTCATGCGCCTCCTTGCGGTCGCGCTGCCCTCCATCCGCGATTTCCGCGGCGTGCCCAACAAGCTCGACGGCCAGGGCAACTACACGATCGGCATCACCGATTTCACCATCTTCCCCGAGATCATCGTCGAGAACAACAAGCGCCAGATGGGCCTCGACATCACGCTCGTCACCACCGCTGAGACGGACGAGGAAGGCCGCGAGCTCCTGAAGCTTCTCGGCATGCCCTTCCGCCGCATCGAGCAAGCCGTCCCCACCAAGACAACCGCCGCCTAATCCTGCCGCCACCATGCCCAAGACCTCCGCCATCGAACGTAACAAGAAGCGCCAGCGGCTCACCGCGAAGTTCGCGCCCAAGCGCGCCGAGCTCAAGGCCGTCCTCGCCAATCCCGCCACAACCAACGAAGAGTTTTTCGCGGCCCAGAAAAAGCTCGCAAAGCTCCCGCGCAACTCCTCGAAGATTCGCATCCGCAACCGCTGCTCGCTCAGCGGTCGCCCGCGCGGCTTCAACCGCCGTTTCGGCATCTCCCGCATCACGCTCCGCGAACTCGCCCTCTCGGGCAAGATCCCCGGCGTCACCAAATCCTCCTGGTAATCCATTTTTTCCCGCCGGAAGTTTTAAGCGCCTCTGGCGCTCGGATATGATCCGACGGGCAACCCAACCAACATCCATCCATGACCGATCCAATCAGTGATTTCCTGACCCGCCTCCGCAATGCGTCGAAGGCCGG
>JANXWT010000402.1 GCA_025351035.1 Opitutia bacterium
GGTGATGTCGGTGCCGAAATACGAATTCTTCCGCGACCAGCAAAAATCTTTCGCCAGCATCGCGGCTTCGAGTTTCTCCACGCACACCCTCACCCGCGACGGCGGCGAACCGGAGCAGCTCACGACGCTCACCGTGACGGCCAGTTGGATTTCCACGCTTGGCCTGACCCTCGCCCACGGACACAACTTCACCAAGGAAGAGGACACTCCGGGCGGCCCGCCGGTGGTCATCCTCGCCTACGATGTGTGGCAGACAAAATTCGGCGGACGCGAGAGCCTCGTCGGCGAAACCGTCAACCTCAACGGCGTCTCGCACGCCGTCGTCGGCATTCTTTCCGCCAAACTCGGCAGTCCTCTCGCCGGCACGCAGGCGTTGCTGCCGCGCCCGTTTGAATTTCCCGGACTCACCCCCGCGCAGTTGCAGAACGGCGCCGGTTTCCTCCAGACGACCGCGCGGCTCAAACCGGGCGTGAGCTTTCAGCAGGCCGACGCCGAGGTCCGAACGCTCACGGCCGCCTACCGCGCGGCCTTTCCCTCCAAGCAAGACACGGCCGGCAATAACGAACTGCGCACGTGGGCCGACGAACTCGTGGGTTCGACGCGGCAGACTTTCTACCTGCTCCTCATTGCCGTGGCGTTCGTGCTGCTCATCGCCTGCGCGAACGTCTCCAATCTATTCCTCAGCCGACTGACGGCACGGCACAAGGAGATCGCCGTGCGGCTCTCGCTCGGGGCCACCCGCACACAGCTCATCCGCCAGTTCCTCACGGAAACGACAGTCTTCAGCCTCATCGCCACCGGACTCGGAGTTTTTATTTCGGTGTGGTCGCTGGACGCCATCAAAGTTTTCCTCGCCAACCAACTGCCGCCGAACACCGAGTTCTCCCTCAGCGGCCTGACCCTCGCCTTCACGGTCGCCGTCTCCGCCGTCGCCGCCGTGGTGATCGGACTGGTGCCGGCATTGCAGGCGTCGAAGACCGACATCGCCGAGGTGCTCAAGGACACCGCCCGCGGCACGCCCGGCGGCGCGAAGGGCGGGCGCACCCGCTCCGTGCTCATCATCGTCGAGGTCGTGCTCTCGGTCATTCTCCTCGTCGGCTCCGGCCTGCTCCTGCTCAGCTTCGTCAAGCTGCAATCAACTCCTCCCGGTTTCCGCACAACCGGCGTGGCAAGCGCCTACGTCAGCATTCCCAACCAGCGTTACCGCACGCCGAAGCAGCAGGCGGATTTCTACAACCAGGTCATCGAGAAACTGAAATCCTATCCGCAGGTGAAACATGCCTCGGCGAGTTTCAATCTGCCGCTCTCCGGCGGCAGCGCCCGCATCCTCTACTACGTGCAAGGCCAGTCGGTCGTGCCGCTGGCGAAACGCCCCATCGCCGACATGTGCGTGATCACCGAGGATTATTTTGCCACGCTGCAGGTCGCGCTGCGCGCGGGCCGTTTCTTTTCACCGCTCGACCGCGAGGGCGCGCCCAATGTCGCCCTGATCAACGAGTCGCTTGCGAAGCGGCTTTTCCCCGGCGAGTCCGCCGTCGGCAAGATCATCGTGCGCGGCAGCGCCGAGGTGAAAGTCGAGATCGTCGGCGTGACCGGCGACATGAAAACCAACGGCCTGAACCTGCCGCCCGCCGACCAGCTTTATATCCCGCTGCGCCAGTTCGGGCGGAACGCCATGGCGATCCTCGCGCAAACGGACGGTGATCCCAACGCGCTCCAGCCGCTGATGCGCTCCGCCGTCGCCGCCATCGATCCCGCGCAGGCCATCTCGTTTTTCACCACGATGGACACGGCGCTCCAGCAATCGTTCGGCATCCAGCGCATCGTGGCGTGGCTGACCGGTGTGTTCGCCGGCGTGGCCCTGCTGCTCTCCGCGATCGGACTCTACAGCGTGCTCGCCTACGCCGTCACCCAGCGCACGAGCGAGATCGGGATCCGCATGGCGCTCGGTGCGCAACGGGGTCAGGTCATCAGCCTGATTCTCTCGCAAGGCTTGCGCCTGGTGGCACTCGGCCTCGCCATCGGACTCGGTCTGGCCGCGGCGGGCGGCCGGTTGCTCGGCTCCATGCTCTACCAAGTCGAACCACTCAACCTGCTCGTCTTCGGCGGAGTCACGCTGCTGTTCGCCGTCGTGGCAGTCTTCGCCTGCCTGCTCCCGTCCCTGCGCGCCGCGCGCGTCGACCCGATAATCGCTCTGCGCACCGAATAGTTTGAAACCTTTTCCTCCCTGCGGGGTTTACTAACAATCCCCATGCACCGACACCTCACTGCCCTGCTGTTTCTCACCACCGCGGCGTTCGCCGCCGTCGATCCCACCCAGCTCACCAGCGCCAAAACTCTTTTCGACCAGCGCAAACTGGCCGAGGCCCAGAGTGCTTTTGAAAAATTATCCGCGGCGAATCCCAACGACGCCGAAGTCAATTTCTACCTCGGCGACCTCGCGCGGCGGCGCAGTGATTTCGACCAGGCCGTGGAGTTGCTGCTGAAGGCGACCCAGACCGCGCCGGCCACCGCCCGCTACTTCAACGCGCTTGGCGACACGTATGGTCAGGCTGCGCAGAAGGCCAGTGTCTTCTCCAAGCCCGGCCTCGCCAGCAAGTGCCGGGTCGCCTACGAAAAGGCCGTCGAGCTCGAGCCGGCCAACGTCAACTACCGTCGCAGTCTCCTCGGTTATTATCGTCAGGCGCCTGGCTTTATGGGCGGCGGCATGGACAAGGCCTACGCGCAGGCCGAGGAAATCCGCAAGATCGACGCCGCGGCCGGCCGCTTCGAGTTGGCCGGACTCTACGTCGCCGACAAGAAATACCCCGAGGCGTTCTCGCTCTACGACTCCGCGCTGAA
>JANXWT010000446.1 GCA_025351035.1 Opitutia bacterium
CCTGTGCGTGCTGGCGTTTTCGAGTGCAGTATCGCTATTCGCCACTTCGGTCATCGCGCCGTCGTTCGACGACCTTGTCGGCCACGCCGACTATGTGGTGCGGGCCACGGTGAAATCGGTCGTCTCCGAGTGGCGCGAGAAGGACGGCCAGCGGCATATCTTCACCAAGGTGGAGCTGGCAGTGAACGAGGTGATCGCCGGCACGCCGCCGCAGCCGCTCGTGCTGGAGATGCTCGGCGGCACCGTCGGGAATGAGGAATTGCGGGTCGAGGGCACGCCGAAATTCAAGGTCGGCGAGGAGAGTGTGCTCTTCGTGCAGGACAACGGCCGCCAGTTTTTCCCGCTCGTCGGCATCATGCATGGCAAGTATCCGGTCAAGCGCGACGCGCAGACCGGACGCGAATACATCACCCGCAGCAACGGGGCCCCGCTCTACGACGAAAACGAAGTCGCGGAACCGTTGGCCGCGACCAACGTGGCCCAGACGGTGCCGTCCGTCCGTCCGCCCATGTCCCCGGTGGCATTCGCTATGAAGATTCGCGCGACGAACGCAGCGATCCAGCAGCGTCGGCAGGTGCCGAACTAGGCCTGATGAAATACAAGAATCTTCTGGTCGTTTCCGCTTGGTTCTTCGCCTCGGTGGCGTGGGGCTTTACCTACATCAACAACGATCACACCGGCCTGCCGATCAAGTGGCAGGACGGTCCGATCCCGATGCTGATCAAGCTCGGCACCGCGAAGACGCTGAGCGACGGATCGAACTACAGCACCAGTGTGCAAGCGGCGATGCAGACTTGGAACAGCCTGGTCGGTGGCTCGCAATTGCAGGGCCAGATCGTGCCGGCGGGGAGCGCCGGCGACGGTAACGGCTTCAATGAGATCGTGTTTGCCAGCACGATTTTTGGCCAAAGTTTCGGCAGCAGCACTCTGGCCGTCACCACTGTTTTCGCCCGCGGCAATGAGCGCGCTGAGGCGGACATTATTTTCAATTCAGCCCGGACCTGGGACTCGTATCGTGGCCCGCGGCGCTCCGCCTACGACCTCCAGCGCGTGGCGATCCACGAACTCGGGCATGTCCTCGGCCTCGATCATCCAGACGAAGCAGGTCAATTCGTGCAGGCGATTATGAACAGCCACGTCAGCGACATCGACACCGCGGTGAGTGATGACATCGCTGGAGCCCAAAATCTCTATGGTCCGCCGGGAATGCCCGCCAACGACAATTTTGCCAACGCCATCGCAATTACTCTCACGGACGGTTCTGCCCAAGTAACGGGTTTCAACACCGGCAGCACCAAGGAGTCCGGCGAACCCAACCACGCGGGCAATGCCGGTGGGCATTCCTCGTGGTGGGCTTTCACCGCGCCTGCCAACGGCAGCGTCGCGATCGACACGCGCGGTAGCATCTTTGACACCACACTCGGCATCTACACCGGCAACTCCGTCAGCGCGCTCTCTCTTCCCATCGCGTCAAGCGACGATATCAACCCGGGCATCGTTCAGGCCAGCCTGTTGAGCTACACCGCCACGGCCGGGACGACTTACCGCATCGCCGTGGACGGCTTCGACGGCGACACGGGCTCAATCAAACTCAACCTGACTTTCACGCCCGGCCCGACCATCACTGCCCAACCGACCGATCAGACGGTGACCGTTGGCGGCAACACGAGTTTCACGGCTGTCGCGACTGGCACGCCCGAGCCAACTCTCCAATGGCAGGTCAGCACCAACAGCGGCAGTTCTTGGGCCAATCTTAGCGACACCGTTCCATACTCAGGGACGACGACGGGCACGCTCGTGCTCACCGCCGGGACCGCGGCGATGAACGGTTATCAATATCGCTGCGTCGCCACCAACGCAGTGAGTCCGGCCACTTCCACCGCCGCGACGCTCACGGTTACCAAACTCAGCCAGACGATCACCTTCGCCGGCCCGGCCAATCAGGCATTTAGTGCGTCGCCGCTCTCGCTCAGCGCCACGGCCAGCTCCAGCCTCGCGGTTTCGTTTACGGTCGATTCGGGACCGGCCACCGGCAACGGCAACGCCCTGACCCTCACCGGTGCTGGCACGGTGACGGTGAGGGCCTCGCAAGCGGGCAATGCGAACTACAACGCCGCGCCGGATGTGGTCCGCGCGTTCACCGTCGCGGCGAATTTCGCCTCGTGGCGCCTCACCAAATTCACCACCGCCGAGCTGGCCGACCCAAACAGGAGCGGACCCACCGCCATCTACGGGCTCGATGGCCTGACCAATCTCGTCAAATACGCGCTCGGTCTCGATCCGAAGATCGATGAAACGGGCGACGTAAACGGCACGCACGGTTTCGCCACCATGACCGCGACCGATTGGGTGTTCATCTACTTTCGGCCAGCGGCGATCACCGATGTGACCTATGCCGTAGAAGTCTCGACCGATTTGGTCACTTGGACGACGGATGGTGTCACGCACGAAAAGATGGCCAACACTGCGAGCAGCGAGACGTGGCGCGCCCTTTATCCGCACACCGGTGCCGCCACTGCCAAAATCTTTGTCCGTCTGAAAGTTACCCTCTAGCGGACGCAGCATGAGTCAACTCGACACTCCCGGAAATTACCCGCGCGCTGTCTCGTGCGCATGGGTGGTTCCACGCCGTGTTCAAGCTGTTCGCGCTTGGCCGTAGGGCGATTTCGCGGCAAGCCTAGTTCATGCGCTTCCCGAAACCGGTGCGAATGCCGTGGGTCTTTCTCACCGTAGCGGCGGCGGCTCTCGTCATTCGGCTCGGCGACTGGCGCGAAACACTGCTCTATGACCGCAGCGCCATCGTGGGCGGGCAATGGTGGCGGTTGTGGACAGGCCACCTCGTGCATTTTGGTTGGCCGCATTTCGTCGCCGATGCCGGACTCTTTGTGATTTTGGGCTGGCTGCTGGAGCCGCCGCAGACCGTGCGGTCGAGACTCGCGCTGCTCTGGCTGCCGGCGGGGATTTCGCTCGCGATATTCTTTTTTGACCCCGGCATGGCGCGTTACGGTGGCCTGAGCGCGGTCAATCTCGGGCTGCTGTTTTTCTATGCCGGCCAGGGTTGGCGGAGAAATTGGACGGATTGGTTCTGGCCCGCCGTGCTGGTGATCTACGCGGGCGAACTCATCTTTGAAGCGACGGTCGGTCAAGGGCACCGTGGTAGCATGATTCCATTTGATGAGCCGGCGATCTACGTCGCGACCACTGCGCACCTCGCCGGCACGGCCGGCGGCGTGATTCTCCTGTTGTTCGACCGGCGGGCTTCCCGGCCAACAGCACCCTGAAAGTGGTGGCAAGTCTCGGAATCGAACCGAGGACACAAGGATTTTCAGTCCTCTGCTCTACCAACTGAGCTAACTTGCCAGTGACGAAGGGGCGGAGTTAAAAGGGCGGCCTTAGGGCGCGTCAACGGGAATTTGGTTTTCTCCGCAAGTCCGCGCCTGGTGCGCAAATCAGCCCGCAATATCCGAGGCGTGGAGCAAACGGGCGACCGTTTGTTCGAGGCCGCGCGCATCTTCGTCATCGAAACGCGTGAGGTTGGGACTGTCGAGGTCGAGCACACCGAGCAAAATGCCGTCGACGAGCAGGGGGACGACGAGCTCGGAGCGCGATGCGCTGTCGCACGCGATGTGGCCGGGAAATTCGTGCACATCGCGCACGACGACGGTGGCGCAGCGGACGGCCGCGGTGCCGCAGACGCCGTGGCCGACCTTGATTCTCATGCAGGCGACCTTGCCTTGGAACGGTCCAAGCACGAGTTCGTCTCCCTTGAGCAGATAGAATCCGGCCCAGTTGAGATCGGGCAAAGTCTGCATCAGTAGGGCAGAGGTGGTGGCGAGATTGCAGATCCAGTCGCGCTCACCTTCGAGGATGGCGGCCAACCGACGGTTAAGCACGGCGTAGAACTCGGGCTTGGTGGCGGCGTGGATGGCGGCGACGGCGTGGGACATGGGGGCGGGATTCACGAGAGAGAGAAAGCGAACGGAGTCAAGCGGGCGGGCGGGGCGGTCGCTAAGGATTTGGTTGGAATAACCCGCGGAGTGCCTGACTCTCACCGACGATGTCCGGGGACACTTTCACACAACTCGTCGATGCGCACTATGTGCCGCTCTATCGGTTTGCACTCAGCCTGACGAAAAGCTCGTCGGACGCGTGCGACTTGGCTCAACAGACGTTTTTCATCTGGGCGAAAAAAGGCGAACAGTTGCGCGATACCACCAAGGCGAAATCGTGGCTCTTCACGACGCTCTATCGAGAGTTTCTCCGGGGTCGCCGCCGGGCCGAGCACGTGACCGCGCTGGAAGACCTCGGGCCGGTCGAGGCCGATCCGCCCGCGCCGGAGGTGGACGTCGTATCGGGGATGGACGCCAGTCTGGCCGTTGAGGCGCTGCAGGAAGTCGACGAATCTTACCGGGCCCCGCTCACACTTTTTTATCTGGAGGAACTTTCCTACCGGGAAATCGCGGACGCATTGGAGGTGCCGATCGGCACCGTGATGTCGCGTTTGTCCCGCGGCAAAGCACAACTGCGCGCGGCGATGGCCCGCAAGGAAACCGGCACTCGCGCGAAGGTCATCCCCTTTGAGCCCGAAAAACAGAGGAAACTCCCATGACGAACGACGAAGCCAAATTTATTCTCAACGCCTACCGGCCCGACGGCAGGGATGCCGGCGACATGACATTTTCCGCCGCGCTGGAACAGGCCCGGCAGGACCCGGCGCTCGGCGCGTGGTTTGCGTGGCAGCAGAAATTCGACCGGGCCATGACGGCGAAACTCGGGCAGGTCGCACCGCCGGCGGATTTGCGCGACGCGATTCTTGCCGGAGCCAAGCTCAGCCAGCCGGCGACGGCGCAGCGCAGTTGGTGGAACCAGCCCGCCTGGGTGGCGGTGGCCGCGAGCGTGGCGGTGCTGTTCGCCGTGACGGCGGGATTGCTCTGGCCGAAAAACGCCGCGGCGAGCACCGGGCTCGCGGAATTCGCACTCGCCGACACCATGCACGGAGAGTTGCACGGCGGGCACGGGGCCAGCGAACAGTCCATGCGGGCGATGCTGGGCCAAGCGGGGCGTCCGCTGTGCGCCGGTCTGGCGATGAACTTTGCCAATCTGCGGGCGGGCGGGTGCCGCACCGTGAATTTCGAGGGGCACGACGTCATCGAAATTTGTTTCAAGCGCAACGGGGCGTGGTTTCATTGCTACATCGCGCGGCGCGCCGATTTTTCCGAAC
>JANXWT010000449.1 GCA_025351035.1 Opitutia bacterium
TGTTCGCCGACCTCGCGAAGGTCGTGCGCGCCGACTGCGTGCTGGCGTCGAACACCTCGGCGCTGCCCATCGAGGAGCTGTCGTCCACCGCGTCGCACCCCGGCCGCACCATCGGCATCCATTTCTTCAACCCGGTCAGCAAAATGCCGCTCGCGGAGATCGTGCTCAGCCCGCACACGACGCGCGACACCGCCGACCGCGTGCTGGCGTTCACCAAGCAGCTCGGCAAAACCCCGGTGATCTGCAAATCCTCGCCCGGCTTCCTCGTCACGCGCGTGCTGTTTTTCTATCTCAACGAGGCGTGCAAACTCTGGGAACAGGGCGTGCCGACCGACGTCATCGACCGCGCGATGCGCGACTGGGGTTGGCCGATGGGCCCGATGCGTCTCATCGACGAAGTCGGCGTCGACGTGACGGACTTCATCTACGGCGAGATGAAACATTATTTCCCGAACCGTTTCGCCAGCGCCACCGTCTGCAACAAGATGCTCCTCGCCGGCATGAAGGGCCGCAAGAACGGCGCCTCGACGGGCTTCTACACCTACACCGGCAAGGAAACGCTCAATCCCGCGATGGCGAAGTTCGCGCCGGAGACCGCGAAGGCGATGGACGCGCGCGCGATCCAGGAGCACCTCAACGGCGTGATGATCGACGAGACGAAACGCGTGCTCGCCGAGGGCGTGCTGAAGACGGCCGACGACGCCGACTTCGCGCTGCTCATGGGCACGGGCTTCCCGGCGTTCCGCGGCGGCCTGATGCGCTACGCGAAAGCGCAGGGACTGTTCAAGGGTTGAGGCGCACCACTCACGGCAGCTCGAACAATTCGGCCGCCAACTTCGACTGCCGGATGATCGACTTCAGTGTGCCGATACGGATTTCGCGATGGTTGGGCACGGGCACGGTGATCGTGCTTCCGGGCACCGCCTTTTGCAGGATGACGTGGCTGCCTTTCTGCCGAACAATCTGAAATCCATGCTCGCCCAAAAAGCGGCAGAGTTCCGGCCCCGAGAAAATCCGCAGCCTACCCAACGCCGACCTCCAGTCGGGTGATGTAGGTTTCGCCATGCAGTCGCTCGGCGATCTCGGCGGGCGACGCGGTCTCCAGCAACAATTGCACGGCCTCAGCCAGATTGGCCCGCGCTTCCTCGACAGTGTTCCCTTGGCTGGCGACTTCGATCTCGGGGCAGTGCGAGACAAACCCGTCGCCTTCGCGCTGAATGATCGCGGTGAACTGGCGGGAGGATTTCATGCCCGCACGGTATTCTTCGCGGGGGTTGTCGCAAGTCCGGAAAAGGAGCGCGGCGATGGCTGAGCGCAGCGGCGTAATTTCGCTGGGATTTCATCGCGGCGGCGTTGAGAAATGCGTTGCAGTCGCGGCCGGTTTTCGGGGAAGTTCCGGGTCCATTTCCGACCACGCATGGCCAAAGCCACGACTTTGAACAAGGAACAGAAACGTCAGCTCCTGCTGACGATGCTCGAGAGCCGGCACGGCGACCTCCGCGAGGAGAGCCTGAACCGGCAGGGCAAGGGGCATTTTCATGTCTCGGGCCGCGGCCACGAGGCGCTCGGCGCTCTCGGCGCGCAACTGCATCAGGACGATTACATCGCGTGTTACTACCGTGGTCGTGGTCTGTGCCTCGCCCGCGGCATGTCGACGAAGGAGATGGCCCTCGAGTATTTCGCGAAGCGCAATTCGGCGTCGCGCGGCCGCATGATGCCGTCGCATTTTTCCAGCCGCGAGTTGAACATCCTCAGCGTGCCGACGCCGCTCGGCTCACAACTGTTGCCGGCGTGCGGCATCGCGTGGGGCCTGCAGCTCGACGGCAAACCGAACGTCGTGGTCGCCACCATCGGCGACGCTGCGACGCGTCAGGGCGATTTCTACGAGGCGATCAGCTTCGCAACCGAGCGGAAGCTGCCGGTGCTTTTCATCGTCGAGGATAACGCCTACGGCATCTCGACGCCGACGCGCAAAACCAACCCCCTTGCGCTCGACGTGCTGAACCGTGCGCAATGGCAGCACGTCGACGGCCACGATCCTGAGGCCGTGCACGCCGCCACGCAGTCGGCCATCGCGAAACTGCGCGCGGGCCACGGGCCGGTTTTCCTTTGGGTGAAGCTTGAGCGTCTCTCCAGCCACACGAGCTCGGACGACCACACGCTCTACCGCTCGAAGGAGGACATCGCCTCGCTCGAGAAATTCGACCCGATCCGCATCCTGAAGGATCGCATGATCGCGGCCGGCGAGCTGACCGAGCCGGAGTTCACCAAATACGAGGAGGAGACGAAGGAGCGCGTGCGCGCCATCTACGCCGAGGCCGAGAAAGCCGAGGACCCACGAGCCGACGAGCTGATGCTGGAGGTGGTCGCGCCGTCGCCTGACCTGAAGGAGGAGCTTTTCAAACCCGGGACCTACCGCATGGGCGACCTCATCAACAAGACGCTGCGCGCCGGGCTCGATGTTGACCCGGGCCGCATGATTTTTGGCGAGGATGTCGAGGATCCCAAGGGCGGCGTGTTCCGGCTCACGCAGAAACTTTCCACGGATTTTCCGGAGCAGGTGTTCAATTCGCCGCTCGCCGAGTCGACGATTTTCGGCGTGGGCGGCGGGCTCGCCCTCTATGGCCGCCGGCCGGTGTTCGAGCTGCAGTTCATCGATTTCAGTTTCCCGGGTTTCAACCAGATCGTGCAGAATCTCGCCAACCTGCGCTGGCGCTCGAACGGCGCATGGACGGTGCCGGCAGTGTTCTACTCGCCTTACGGCGCCTACCTGCCCGGCGGCTCGCTCTGGCACTCGCAGGCGAACGAGGCGGTCTACGCGCATTTTCCCGGTCTCAACGTTGTGATCCCGTCGACGCCCGAGGACGCGGCCGGCCTGCTCTGGACCGCAATGCACGCGGAGGATCCGACAATTTTTCTCGTGCCCAAGCACATGCTCTGGGCCGAGCGCGAGACTACGCAGCCCGTCATCTCGATACCGTTCGGCTCGGCGCGCGTGTGCACGAACGGCGACGATCTGACGATTGTCGCGTGGGGCAACACGATGGAGAAAGCCCACGAGGCCATCGCGGAATTGCAGGGCGAGGTTGCCGTCGAGCTGATCGACCTGCGCTCTATCGCGCCGTGGGACAAGACGACGATCGAGGCGTCCGTGCGCAAGACGGGCCGCGTAATCGTCATTCAGGAGGACACCGAGGCGTGCTCCGTCGGCCAGATGATTATCACCCACCTCATGGGCCAGCCCGACCTCTGGTCTACGATGAAGGCGCCACCGGTTCTGATTTCGAAAGGCAACGTGATGATCGGCTACAACCCGATCTACGAATATGCCGCGCTGCCCGACGTGAAGCGCATCACCGACGCCATCTGGCAAACCGTGTCGATCAACGCCGCGCGCGGCGAGGTGTTGCCAGCAGCGGCGATTGCGGCCGGCAATGTGGGAGGGAGTTTACCTCCCGACTCGGGCGCGGCGTCGGGGCATAAAGCCCCTCCTACCTCCGACCAACTAGCGCACGGCCCGCAGAACACCGTCATCAAGGGCACGAGCGACATCATCGTCCGCGTGCCGATCATGGGCGAGGGCTTGCGCTCGGCGCGCGTCGTCAATCTCGGCAAGCAACCCGGTGACGCCGTGAAGCACGACGACATGCTCTGCGAACTCGAGACCGACAAGGCCGTCTATCCCGTCGAGGCGTCGTTCGCGGGCAAGTTCAAGGAATGGAAAATCAAAATCGATGACACCGTGCTCATTGGCCAGGAAATCGCGCTCATTACCGGCGATGCCGTAAGCGTGGCCAGCCTGCCCGCCGAAGCTTCAGCGGAGGCGGGCGTTGCCGGAAATATCGCACCCGCGCCCACAACCGCCGCTGCAAAAACCGTCGCGCCGGCACCGGTCGTGTCCCGTCCCGTTTCATCCGCGCCCGTTCCGGCGCCAACCCCCGCCGCTCCCATGAAAGGCAACCCGCGTCCGCCCGCCCTGCACCCCGCGATCACGAAGCGCCTCGACGGCGTGGTGAGCGCCAACATGGAACTCGATGTCCGTTTCGCCGCGATCCGCGCAGCTCGCGAGGAGGCGAAGAAGCAACACGGCCAGGCCGCCGCGTCGCCGTCGGCGATCATGGCGTGGTGTGTCACGCGCGCGCAGGAAAAATTCCCGGCGTTCCGCTGCCTCACGGCGAAAGACGGCACGATCACGGAGCTCGTCGACTTCGATCAGGGCGTCGCCGTCGCCCTCGAAGGCGACCGTCTCGCCACGGCGCCGATCACCGCGGCGAACAAACTTTCGTGGAGCGACTTCACCGTCGCCTACAACCGCGCGGTCGACGAGACGCGCGCGGGCAAGCTCATCGACGTGCAAGCGCCGATGAACATCACGAGCCTCGGCGCGTTCGGCATCGAGAAGGCGTGGCCGATCGTCGTGCCGCCCGCGATGGGCACGCTCTTCATCGGCACGGCGCACGAGCGCATGATGAACGACGGCGGGGTGGTTTATCCCACCGAGGTCGTGACACTCTCGATCACGTTCGACCACCGCGTCGTCAACGGGGTGGGCGTCGCGGCATTCCTGCAGGCAGTGAAACAGCAGATGGAAAGTTTCAAGTTGCCGGGTTGAACCGCGCCTCGGTCTTGCTTGGCTTTCGGTTCGTCGTCGAATTGGGGCGCTTCAAAGCTTTGGAGATGCCTCGCGCCGGCCGGGAAAGCAGAGTCATGGGCAACTCAACCCCGATCTCCATGCTTGCCGAACTGCTTCTGTCTTCACTCCGCGGCGCGCTCCGTCGTCCCGGATTTTCGCTGGTCGTCATTCTCATTGTTGCGTTGAGCCTCGGCCTCGCCACCACGGCGGGGCACCTCGCCTACGAAGTGTTCGCGCGGCCTCTTCCGTATGCGCAATCGGAACGGCTGTTCGTGCTCAGCAGCACCAATCCGCCGGAAGGCTGGCGGGAGGCGCCCGGTTCCATCGCGGAGTTCAAGCGCTATCAGCAGGAAGCGAAGCTGGACGACCAGCTCGCGATTTTTTTCGAGCAGCCGAGCCTGAGCTTTGCGCCGGATGCTCCCGGTGCGGCGGCGGAGCGCTTCCCGGCCAGTTACGTGGAGCACATTTTTTTTCCGCTGCTCGGCGTGGCGCCAGCGCAGGGCCGAATCTTCAGCGCAGAGGAAACCTTGCCGGGCAGTGCACACGCCGTGGTGGTCATCAGTCATCGCTTTTGGCAGACGAAGCTCGGCGGCCGGCCGGAGGTCATCGGAACGACGCTCCGGCTGAGTGATCGCGCCTACGAGATCATCGGAGTTATGCCCGTTGGCTTTCGCGATGTTTCGCTGGAGTCGGGCAACCCGGAAATGTGGCTGCCGCTGCCGCTGGCCGCAGCCCAACTCGGCAACGACCTGTATTCCAATTACGCGTTGCGCCGCTGCCGTGGGCTGCTCCGGTTGAACGCCGGGGTCACACCCACCGCAGCACAGCAGGAGGCGGACGCCATTGGCCGGTTCATCGACCGCGAACGCCCGGCGGACACGCTGGGCCGCGGTTTTTTGGTGGAGCCAATCCGGCACTATTTCTTCTGGCGCGTGCTGAAACCGGTTGGAGCACTGTTTATCGGCGCGCTGCTGGTGCTGGCCGTGGCGGCGGTGAATCTCGCCAATCTGTTCCTCGTGCAGGGGCTGCGTCGTTCGCAGGAATTGGCGGTGCGCGCGGCGCTGGGCGCAGACACCCGGCGCATCGGGCTTTCGGTATTCGCCGATGCCTTGGCGCCGCTGCTCGGCGGCGGTCTGCTGGCGTTGACGGTGGCCTTTGCTCTGGCGGCACTGCTGCGGCAGGCGTCGGTGCTGGTGCTGCCGGAGTTCGTCTCCTTCGATCTCTCTCCGGTGGCGCTGGCCGGAAGTTTTGCCCTGCTGCTATTTGTCGCGCTCGGAGCGACTCTAGTGCCGGTTCTGCGGGCCCGGCGGGTGGATCTGCGGGCAGCGCTGCAGTCCGGCGGCAGGAGTGTCGGCGGGGCGAGCGCCGGGCGCGGTCGCAATGTGCTGATTGCCGCCGAGGTGGCACTCGCCG
>JANXWT010000467.1 GCA_025351035.1 Opitutia bacterium
CGATCTGGACCGCGGGCATTCTCGTCATCACCGGGCTCTCGCCGCTCGAAGGCTGGCGGCGCCTCATCAACGCGCCGGTGATTTCCCTCATCGTGGCCTTGGTGGCCAACCTGACCGGTGCCGCCGTCTACGTGCCGCCGCTGATCATGGGCCTCGTGCACGCACTCGGCGTCTGTGCCATTCCGCTCGGATTGATCATGACGGGCGTGAGCATCGAGCCGCACCTCAACGATCCGCGTCGGCTCGTGTCGACGCGCGTGACTTCGACGGCTTTGCTGCTCCGCCTCGTCGTGCTGCCGTGGCTGTTTCTCTGCACGGCGCGCTGGCTGCCGTGCTCGGTGGAATTGAAACGCGTGCTGGTCGTGCAGGCCGCGATGCCCTCGGCGGCGATGGCGGTGCTCATCGCGCGCGTCTACGGCGGGCAGCCACTCGTGGCCGTGCAAATTCTCCTCGGCACGACGGTGCTGGCGATCTTTACCATCCCGTTCTGGATTCGCTTCGGGATGGCGTTTGTCGGCTTGGCCGGAAACTGAGCCGGTGGGCTGGAAAATCGCCTGCTGGCTCCACGCCGCCGGGCGTTGACGCAGCACGCGCGGGCCGGTTGACTCGCGCGCATGATTGAATGGATCTACGAACCGCAGGCTTGGATCAGCTTGCTCACCCTCACCGCGCTCGAGATCGTGCTGGGGATCGACAACGTCATTTTCATCTCGATCCTCGCCGGCAAATTGCCGGCTGACCAGCAGGCGAAGGCGCGCCAGCTCGGTCTCAGTTTCGCGCTTATCACACGCATCATGCTTCTCGCCAGCCTTGCGTGGATGGCAAAGCTCACGACGCCGATCTTCACTCTGCTCGGCCACGGGATTTCCGGCCGCGATCTCATCCTGATCATCGGCGGCCTGTTCCTGCTTTTCAAAAGCACGACGGAGATCCACGAGAAACTTGAGGGCCACGAGGGCGGCGACAATCCCACTCGGGCTGCGGCGAAACTCGGCCGCGTGCTCATCCAAATCATGCTGCTCGACATCGTGTTTTCCCTCGACTCGGTCATCACCGCCGTCGGCATGGCGCAACATCTCGCGGTGATGATCACCGCGGTCGTGCTGGCGATGCTGGTGATGCTGCTCGCCTCGGGCGCGATCAGTGAATTCGTCAACCGCCACCCGACACTGAAGGTGCTGGCGCTGTCATTTCTTCTGCTGATCGGTCTCACGCTGGTGGCGGAGGGTATGGGTCAGCACATCCCGAAGGGCTATGTTTACTTTGCGATGGCGTTCTCGTTCGGCGTGGAAATGTTGAACCTGAAACTGCGCAAGAAAGCCGAACCGGTGACCCTGCACCAGCCGTATAGTAAGGCTGGCCCTTGATGACGTGCCGCCAAATATTACGGCGTGCCGCGACGAGAGCCATGCCCCCGCCGCCGGCCCATCCGCCCATGGAAACCATCCCGCTAAATTTCCGCGAACTGCCCCCAGCCGAGATGCGCGCCCGCGCAGCGGCGTTCCATGCGGAGATTGGTCGCCGCCGCACCGTGCGGGAATTTTCCCCGCGACCCGTGCCCCGCGAGCTCATCGAGGACGTGTTGCGCGCCGCCGGCACCGCGCCCAACGGGGCCAATCTCCAGCCCTGGCACTTCGTCGTGATCGGCGATCCCGCCGTGAAACAAATACTGCGCGCCGCCGCCGAGGAGGAAGAACGCGATTTCTACCGGAACCGCGCACCGGCGGAGTGGTTGCTCGCGCTCGCGCCGCTCGGCACCGACGAGCACAAACCGTTTCTCGAAACGGCCCCTTGGCTCATTGCCGTTTTCGCGGTGAACAGCTTTGTCGGCAGTGATGGCGCGCGGCACCCGACATACTACGCCAAGGAATCGACCGGCATCGCCTGCGGCTTCCTGATCGCCGCGCTGCACCACGCGGGACTGGCCACGCTGACGCACACGCCCAGCCCGATGAATTTCCTGAACGAAATCTGCGGCCGCCCGGCGCATGAGAAACCATTCTTGCTGCTCGTGACCGGCTACCCTGCGGACGGCACGCACGTGCCGGCGTTCGCGGCGCAGAAAAAACCTTTGAGCGATATTTCCACCTGGCTGTGACGGGACGAGGCCACTCGGCACTGGAATAATCCGCCCCGCCGGGCATCTTGCTTCCGTATGAAACGAATCGCCCTGGGTTTGCTGGCTCTCACTGGACCGTCACTGAACGCGCAGGACGCCGGTGCTGCGCTGGAAAAACAGGTCGCGGACATCGCGGCCGGTTCGCACGTCACTATCGTGCATTTTTGGGCGCCGTGGTGTCCGAACTGCAAGGCCGAGATGGCCCCCGACGGCTGGGCAAAGTTTATCGCGGCGAATCCCAGCGTGAAATTTGTCTTCCTCAATGTCTGGCACAAAGGCCAGGACCCGCTCCCGAAACTCACCGCTGCCGGCCTCGGCGCGCAGCCGAATTTCACGCTGCTCACGCACCCGAATCCGTCGCGCAAGGAAGCGGACCGCCTCAACACCTTCCTCGGCCTGCAAGTCACTTGGCTGCCGACGACGTGGGTGTTCCGCGAGGGCCGCATGCGTTTCGCGCTCAACTACGGCGAAGTCCACTTCGACATGCTCCAGACGCTGGTGAACGACGCACGGGACAAGGGGAAGTGGGATCACGACTGAGGCTGGGCTGCCGCATTCTCCAAACCGCTCGCCGCATGTTTC
>JANXWT010000493.1 GCA_025351035.1 Opitutia bacterium
ATGATGACCTTCTTAGCACCGGCCGTGAGATGGCCTCTAGCCTTCTCGGCCTCGGTAAAGAGACCGGTGGATTCAATGACAAGTTGCACGCCGAGCTTGGCCCAGGGCAGTTCGGCGGGGCTCTTTGCGCTGACGACCAGAATGTCGCGGCCGTTGACGACGAGCACGTCGTCCTCGGTCTTCTCCGGCGCCGATTTCCTGGACGACACAGTGCCGCTGAAGCGGCCCTGCGTGGAGTCGTATTTAAGCAGGTAGGCGAGATTGTCGGCCGGCACGATATCGCCGACAGCGACGACATCGAGCGTGGTGCCGAGCAGGCCTTGCTCGACGAGCGCGCGGAAAACGAGGCGGCCGATGCGGCCGAATCCATTGATTGCTACTTTGACTGCCATAGGAAGTGAGGGTTGGGAGCGGGTGTCGTGGCGGCCGGAGCCGCCGTGAATTTGTGCGCTATCAAGAGCCCGCCTGCCATCTTTGGCAAGTGCGTTGGCGGTTTCGGGCGAGACTTCAGCGGCAGCGATGCCCAGTGAACGGCCAACTTATCGTTCCGTAATCCACATGCTGCAGCCGAGAGCCGGCACAAACAGATCCGCCCCTTCCAGCAATACCGGCCTCTGCTGGCCGTCCGCATAAAAGCACTCGTGGTCGGCGAGCAACCGCCAGCCCCAACCCGCCGCATCCCCGAGCGGAATCAGGGCATCCTCCTTCAGCGGATTGACGGCAAACATCAGCCGCGTGCGGCCGGCACCGCCGTCGGCGTTGTAGATGAGTGCGAGCCCGGCTTTGTCGGGCGCGTAGACGGCATGGAAAAACCCCTCCGGTGCGCGCGAGAAATGCCGCAGCAGTTGCCCGCGCGGCGAACGCCGGAACGCGATCCACGCGGTGAAATACGCGTGCGTCGCCGGATAGCGCGCGATGCGCCGGTAATCGAGGGCGTTGAGATCGCCGCGCTGGTAGGTGTTGGCCACGCCGTATTTCGAACGCAGGAAATCCTGACCGGCCGCCAACATCGGGATGCCGATCGAAGAAAAAAGAATCGCGGCCATCAGGTGCGCCCGGCGACGGTCGTTCAGCGTCGGACGGAAACCGTTGAAGCCGTCGTTCTCGGTGATCATGTCGAGCCACGTGCGGTCGTCATGGGACTCAGTATAGTTAACCGTCTGTGCCGGCCAGAACGCGAAATGCCACGGCGAACCCTTGAGATAATACTCGATCTTGTCGGCTGCGCCGCGCCCGCACACGTATTCGCGCAGAAAGTCGCGGTAGCCGTCATTCCACGACGCGTAGCCCGTCGGCCGCAGTGCCGCCGCGATGTGCCCGCGGAAACTCCATGGCTCGGCGATCAGGATGACATCGGGCTTCATGCGCTTCAGCGCCGTTTCGATTTCGCGCAGCACGTCGACACCGATCAGTTCGGCGAGGTCGAATCGGAAGCCATCGACGCCGTAGGCGGTGAGGAGATGCACGAGGCTGTCGATGATGAGCCGCTGGGCCATCGCCGACCGGCAGCGCACATCGTTGCCGCAGCCGCTCCAGTTCGAAAGCTTCCCGGCATCGTCCATCTCGAAATAATAGAGCTTGTCGATGAACATCAGGTGCTCGGGCACGCCGGCGTGGTTGTAGACGACATCGAGAATGACCGCCATGCCCTGCCGATGAAACGCCGCCACGAGCGCCTGCAGTTCCTTCACACCGGAGGCGTGCACGGCGTCGCGCGCGTAGGCGCTGGCTGGCGCGAAGAAATTCGCCGTCATGTAGCCCCAGTGATATTCTTCGCGAGAGCGGCTGTCGAATTCCTGCACCGGCTGCAGCTCAACGGCGTTCACGCCGAGTTTCTTGAGATAAAAATCCGGACTCGCGACCCACTTCGCCAGTCCGGTGAAGCCGAGCCGTTCGTCGCCGTCGGCGGGCACCGGCGCGTGCGCTGTGAGATCGCGCACATGCGCCTCGGCGATGACGAGGTCCTGCCACGGCGGTGCACGGAAACTGCGGTCGCCCTCCCCCACCCACACGGCGGCGAGGATGATGCCCGGACCCTCGCGGCCCACTGCGGCCAGTGCGTAAGGGTCGAGAATCTTCTGGCCCGCTGGGAAACGGCTGAACCCATCGCTCGGACCGGTGACCCCATACCAGTAATACCAGCCGTGCAGATTGCGGTCGATCTGCCCGTGCCACACCCCGTCGTCGCCGTGGTTCAGTTCCAACACCTCCGCGTGGTCCATCTGCTCAAGTCGCTGGCAAAAATGGAGCCGCACATGCTTGGCGCGGGGGGCGAACAAGGCAAAGAACGTCGCGCTGTCCCGCACCTGCGCACCGAGCGGGGCGTCACTGTGCATGTCGCAGAAAAAGCGTTCGAGCCGCAGCTTCACCTTCTGGGTGGTCTTCCCGTCCTGCAACCACGCCGCCGAATGCGGCTGGCTCAGGCGCAAGGGCCGGACCGTCGTGAACGTGAAGAGATTCCGGCCGGTGCGGTCGCGCCGCACGGAGCGGTTGTAGTGGCCGGTCTCGTCGAGCGACACGTTGGTGGCGTCCTGCGGCGCGTCGAGCCAGCGGTGTTCACCGGTCACAAACTTGAAACGACGCAGCTCCTCGCCCCAAAAATGCACCGTCGGCACGCGGACGAGGTAAACATTTTTGCCGTTCAACTCTGCCGGGTGGAGCTGCCACTGCTCCTGTCCCACGGCATCCTGCCAACCGTTGAAATTGCCGGCGACGTAAACCGGCATTGTCGCGAAATCGATCCAGCTGTGCGCCGCGGGATCGAGCACAAAGCACAATTCGCCCGCCGCGTTCACGAAATACGCCGCTTCCTCCGCGTAGAGCGAGAGTGGCGCGCGTTTCAGGGTGGCGAAATTCCACGAGTCGTCGCCGGGAGCGAGCGGGGGCAGTGGGACATCGTTCCAGTCGATGTCCAACTCGATCACGCCCGTCGACACGGAAGTCAGCCAGGCGCGAGCGATGGGCTGTTCTGATTTCGCCATGCTATTTCACCGGAGTCGGCTCGAAGGCGAGCGTCACCGGGTGACCGTCAAAATAATCCTGCTGCGGCAGACCGAGCGCATAGCACGCGGTGGCGCACGTGTC
>JANXWT010000028.1 GCA_025351035.1 Opitutia bacterium
CCGTTGAGGGCCTCGATGAGGTTGAGGTTTTGTCGGGGCGCAGTCCTGCTGCGCTCTTTGGCAGTCGCCTCAATTGGGCGCAGCAAAACTGCGCCCCTACCCGGCATGGCGGGGTCTGGAGACCCCGCCCTACAAAGAAAATCCGCGGCCCGCCTCGGCCGGGCGCGAAACTGATTCGGTGCGCGCGAGGGCTGGCGCGGCAGGCGGCTGCGGCCGTCTGCGGCGACGAGCACGCCGTCGAGGTAAGTGCGCTGCACGCGGAAATTTTCCCAGCCGTCGACGACGATAAAGTCCGCCGGATCGCCGACGCGGAGCAGGCCGACCTTGAGGCCGTAGTGCTGCACGGGATTCACCGACGCGCAGCGCAGCACGTCGAAACGGTCGGCGCCCAGCGCGAGCGCGCGGCGCACGTGCTCGTCGAGATGGCGGACCATGAGCAGGTCGGGGTGCAAGTCGTCGCAGCAAAACATGCACCGCGCTGCGTCAGTCATCAGCAGCGGCGCGAGCGCGGCGAAGTTGCGGGCGGCCGAGCCTTCGCGAATGAGAATTTTCATGCGCGCAGCGAGTTTGTCCCGCGCTTCCGCGAGCGTGAAACACTCGTGATCGGTCGTGATGCCGACGGCGGCGTAGCGCTTCGCGTCCTTGCCGCGGAGTCCCGGCGCGTGGCCGTCGACCTGCTTGCCGAGTTTCTTCGCGGCGGCGATCATCGCCATGAGCGACGGATCGCGGCCGAGCACGCCGGGGAAATTCATCACCTCGCTGAGGTAGCGGATTTCTTTTTTGCGGAGGAGGCGCGCCACAGCTTTCACGTCGAGGGTGGCCCCGGCGGTTTCGAAGGAGGTGGCCGGCACGCAGGACGGCGCGCCGAAGTTGAACTTGAACGGCGTGCGCGCGCCATCGCGGATCATGTAGTCGACGCCGGCGGCACCAAGCACGTTGGCGATCTCGTGAGGGTCGGACACCGTGGCAACCGTGCCGTGCACGACGGACCAACGGGCAAACTCCGCGGGCGGCAGCATCGAGCTCTCGATGTGGATGTGCGCATCGACAAAGCCCGGCATGATGAGGCGCGTCTCGCGCACGGCGGCGGTGCGCACGATGCGGCGAATGACGCCGCCGGACCACTCGACCGTGCCGGGAAAAACGCGGTGGTGGTGCAGATCGACGATTTGGCCGGAGAGGCGCTGCAGGGGCGGGCTCACGAGCGGAAGCATGGGCGGCCGAGGAGGCTTGGCAATCCCCACCCATCCGCCCAGACACTTGAAAAACTACTCGCAAAACGGCACGACCTGCGCACGTTTCGACGCGTATGCCGCTCTCCAATCTCCATTCTACCGGCCGCAATCCGCTTCTGCCCCGCCTCGACGACGAGGACGACGAACACGAGGAAAAGACCCCGCCAACGCCAGCCCCGGTGGGAGCGATGATCCAGAAGAAATTTCTGGAGCAGCGGAAAATCTTTTTGTGGGGAGCCGTGACCGACGAATCGGCCAAGGACATCACGGAGAAGTTGCTCTATCTTGAGACGGTCGCGCCGGGCAAGGACATTACTTTCTATATGAACACGCCCGGTGGCTCGATCACCGCCGGCATGGCGATCTACGACACGATGAAGCTGATGGCCTCCCCCGTGACGATCGTCGTCACCGGCATGGCCGCGTCGATGGGTTCGATTTTGCTCTGCGCCGCGGCGAAGGGCCGCCGGCTGATTTATCCGCACGCGCGCGTGCTCATCCACCAGCCTCTCATCACCGGTCGCATGGTCGGCCCTGCGTCAGATATCAACATCCAGGCGCAGGAAATGGAAAAGTTGCGCGCGGAGCTAAATAACATCCTCGCCACGGCCTCGGGTCAGCCGCCGGAAAAGGTGACGAAGGATTCCGACCGCGATTTCTACCTGAACGCGCAGGAAGCGATCGCCTACGGGCTCGCCGACAAGATCGTCGACAAGCTGTGCAGTTAGGCGAAAGGACCCAGCCTCAGCCCACGCACCGGCGACATCTCGACCAGAGACTGCGCCCCTATTTTTTCGGCTTCACTGGATCCGAGGACGGATTGACCGGAGCGGAAAGCGGATTGAGCAAGCGGCCGAACTCGATTGAACGGGCAAGGTCGCCGGCGGCATCGGCGCAGGCGCGCGCCTCAAGCAGCATTTCCTTGCGCGCGCCGGGCGAAGGCGCCGTGGAGCGCGCGAGTGCGGCGTAAACCTGCAACGCGGAGCCCCGCGCAGTGCCGGCGTTGAGGATGCCGGCGATTTCCCGCGCGAGCACCCAGTCTTCCGGACGGTGCCGGGGAATGAATTTCGCGAACTCGACCGCGGCGACGGCAGCCTTGGAATCGTGCGCCGTGGTCGCAGTGTGGGCCAGCGAGAGCGCGAGTGCCAAGTGCGGCGAACGCCGCATGGCCGTCTGCAAAGTCGCCAGCGCTTCGGCGTCCTTGTGCTGCTGGCGGAGGAGGTTGGCCTGGCGAATCACCGCGTAAGCCGAGAGCGTAGCCGGCAGGCGGTCGAGCAACTTGAGCTGCTCATCGAGTGAAACCTTGAACGGCCGGTAGAGCGGATCGCCGAGCACGATGGCCTGCCAGCTCAGCAACGGCGTGGCGAAATACGCAGCATCGCCGAGTGTGCCGCCGGCGCTGAGTCCGCTGAATAGCAGATCGGGGTGGATGGTGTATTCGAGGTAGGGCTCGAAGACATTGCCGAACGTGGCGGCGACACCGCGCGCAATGAGCGGACCGGCCCAACCCTTGGTCGGCGAATGCAGTGTGTCGGCGGAAAAACTGTGAATGTGCAACGCGACGGTCCCGGGCGCGAACTGAAACCCGTCGCGCAGGAAAGGCCCGTTCATGTCGCCCGCATACCAGCCGAAGTAGAGCACGGGCGCGTCGAACCGCGCGGCTGCGTCGAAGGTGCCGCCGTTGCGATCAACGTCGCCGTCGAAGCCGAGTTTTTCGATCGCCTGCCGAGTGTCGTCGAGCCAGCGGTCGCCTTTCGGGTGCGGGCCCTGCAAATCGACGTAGAAGCGGCCGAGCAGGCCGTGGGCTTCGCCCTCCAACGCAGAGTTCACCAGCCGACGCGCATCGCCCCAAGTCGGACCGTCCAGCCGCGAGACCTTGACGACGAGCTCGGCGTTCACGTCGGAAGCGCCGGTGTTTTTAAAGAGCGGGTTCGGCACGGCCGCAGTGATCTCGTAACCGCTCTGCGCGAGCAGGCAGAGCTCGGAGTCGACGGCACCCTGGTTGGTGCGGAACTGCGACGGAGTGTTCTTGCGTTGCGCCTCGTTG
>JANXWT010000036.1 GCA_025351035.1 Opitutia bacterium
GCCGCCGTAGCGGTTGCCGGTGGTCCGCGCCGTGGTCGGCAAGGCGCCGAGCGAGGTCAACCGCGTGATGTCGCTGAAATCCTGCATGCCGTAGGTGGCCGTGGCTTCCGCGAAAAACGCGTCCTTTTCCCAATGGGCGTAGACCGTGCCGGTCTGGCCCTGCATCTTGGAACTGCCCGCGCCGGACAGTTTCGAACGGAGTGTCTCTTGGCTGAACGCGAAGCCGACAACCAGGTCAGGCTGAAACTGGTAGTCGAAGCCGGCGGTGAGCACGCTGGCCTTGAAGTCAAAGCGGGGCTGGTAGCTGTTGAGGTCGTAGCCGCCGTCCTTGTAGGTGTAGGAGACAAACCCGTCGGCGGCGTGGCGGTTGGTGCCACGGCGGGCCTGATTGAGCCGGGCATCGACGGTGTCGGCGGTCATGTCGGCAGCCGCGACGAGCGCCGTGCCTTGAGTGCCGGCGGTGCCGAGCACGAATTCTGGGTTGAGGATTTCCCGCAACACGCCCGCGATGATGGCGCTGGACTTGGTCGTGGGGTGAATGCTGTCCCAGAAAACATAGCCGCTCTGGTCGCCGGGGTTGCCGCCGGCGGTGAGGATGTCGATGATATCATGCGTCGTGTCGGTGAAACCGAAGCGCGCCGGATCTTTCACGATGGTGTTCAGGAAGGACTGCAAATCGACCAGCGTCACGTTGGCGCCGGCTGGCAGCGTGGCGGCGGCGAGATTGGTGCGGATCGCGGCGTTGTAGGCGAGCGAGCCGGATTGGGCGAGCGAGGCGGCGGGCACGCCCGACCCGGTCGTGAACCGGGGGGTCTGCGCGATGTTGGGCAAATTGATGACGAGGAACCGACGGGCCCCGGCAGTCGCGAGCGTCTGCACCGCCGAGGTGACGGCGGCCGCGGCATTGCGCGCGATGTTTTGGATGGCCGGGTCGTTCTGGGTGGCGGGTGCGGCGATGCCGTTCAGCACGTCGTTAGCGCCAGCCAGCAGGACAAAGAGATCGGTGGAGGCAGGCGTGATGGCGCGACCCTGGAAGAGACCGAGCTGCACAGACAATGAGGCCGGGACCGTCGTCGAACCGACGGCGGTGGCGCCAGCGAATGCGAAGTTGAGGTTGGTCTTTACCGAAGCCGCGGCGGTGACCGTGGGCTGGAGGCCCGGGACCAGAATTTCAGCAAAGGTCAGGCCGTTGGAGAAGCGGCCGTTGAAATACGGCGCGGGCGGCTGTCCCGTCAGCGCGAAGAGGTTGCCGTTGTCCGACAGACTGTCGCCGAAGAAGAACGAACTGGTGAAAGTGCGGGCCGCGGGCTGGGCCTGCACGATGGAAGCGAGCACACTGGCCAAGGTAAATGTGGCGAGGATGCGCGAACGATTGGTGTTCATAGGAGGTTGCGGGTTGGACTGGGAAAATTCCACGCCGACTATCCGTATGGCGCAAGCTTCGTTTCCTCGCGCCGGGCGAACCGCATCTCCTGGCCGCCGTGGTCAGACCGCGAGCAACGCCCCCAGCCGCGCTTTCACCGCCGGCCATTCGTCGGCGGTGATGCTGAACATCACCGTGTCGCGCACATAGCCGTCGAAGCGCGCCTGGTATTTCCGCAGCGTGCCCTCCTCCACCGCGCCAAGCCGCAGGATGGCACGGCGCGACGCCTCGTTGCGCCGGTCAGTCTTCAACTGCACGCGCACCGCGCCCCAGACCTCGAAGGCGAGCGCGAGCATCAGCAGCTTGGCCTCGGTGTTCACGGCGCTGCGCTGCGCTTCTTTCGCGATCCAAGTGTTGCCGATCTCCACGCCGCGACTCGGACGCCGGATGTCGAGGAAGCGCGTCGAACCCACCACCCGGTCGTCGCTGCGGCGCACGGTGGCGAAGCCGACCTCGGCGCCCTCGGCTTGTGCACGCAGCGCGTCGGCGAACCACTGTGCCATCTCCGCCGGCTTCGTCAGCGTGTCGGTGACAAACCACTGGAAGACATCCGGACCGTGCGCCGCCTCGTGCAGCAACGGCAGGTGCCTAGCTTCGAGCGGTTCGAGGCGGACATGGCGGCCTTCCAGCAGGACGGGCTTCGGGTCAAAGACGGAGGACATGCCCGGCGAGCATGTGCGCAAATCGCGCCGCACCAAGCCAGAATCAGCGCCACCCCGGCACAGCTACCGCCAAAGCTAATAATTTCCCCTCAGCCTTGCCCGCGGCGCGCTCCGCCTCCAGATTCCGCCCATGTCCTCGCTCCTCTCCGACCGCGCGCTCCTCTGGCTCGGCGCCCTGCTCTATCTGGCCGGCTTCGCGGTGGGTTGCCTGACCGTGGCGCAGCGGAAGAATTCCGGCGGTCCGCACGCCATCCTCAAGACGCTGCTGACCGGCGGCCTGTTTTTCCAGACGATGGGCCTCTACGTCCGCGGCATGGCGGTCGGCGGTTGCCCGCTCGGCAACACCTTCGAGCTTTTCCAATTCGTCGCCTGGTCCGCGATGGTGCTCTACTTCGTCGTCGGGACGACGTTTCGCGTCAGCCTGCTCGGCCTCTTCACCGCCGGCTACGCGGCGGCGCTCGCGGTCATCTCCCTTCTCGTGCCGGAATGGGACCTCGTGCGCGGGCTGAAAATCTTCGGGAACAATCCGTGGATCGAGTTTCACGCCGCCCTCGCGGTGTTCAGTTACGGCGTGTTCGGCATCCTCGCCATCACCTCGTCCATGCTCCTGCTGCAAACGGCCAGCCTGAAAAACAAGCAGCTCGACGGGCTCTTCTGGTTTCTCCCGTCGGTCGTGCAACTCGACCAGATCAACTTCCGCCTGCTCCTCGCGGGCGTCGCGCTGCTCACGTGCTCGCTTGGCGTGGGCGCCTCGTGGTGGGTGCGCAACACCGACACCGTCGACGCCGCCAAGCTCACCATCACCGTCAGCATCTGGTTCACCTACCTCGTCGTCAGTCTCCTGCGCTGGCGCGGCCGGCTGGTCGCGGTGCGCTTCGCGTGGGTCTGCATCGTGCTGTTCCTCCTCGCGCTGATGTCGCTCAAGCCCGTCAACGCCAGCCGACACACAACCACGCCGGTGCCCGCCGTCCGCTGACCTCGATGGACCCGCACCATCCCGTCCTTTTTCTCGTCGGCGCCAGCCACCACACGGCGCCGCTGCATATCCGCGAAAAGCTTTCCCTCGATGCGCCCAAGGCCGCGCAGCTCGCCGAGCGCCTGCGCGCCACGCCGGGCATGCGCGAGTTCGCCCTCATCAACACCTGCAACCGCGTCGAGCTCTACGGCGTCGCCGCCGCCGGCCACGCGGTCCACGCGCTGCGCCAGGTGATGGCCGAGGTCACCGGCTGCGATCCCGGCGAATTCGAGGCCGTCAGCGTGCTCCAGCACAATCACGCCGCGATCAACCATCTCTTCGAAGTCGCCGCCGGCCTCGACTCGCAGATTGTCGGCGAAGCCGAAATTCTCGGCCAGGTGAAGGAAGCCTATGCCACGGCACAGGAAAAAAAATGGGTCGGCCCCGTGCTGAACCGAGTTTTCCAAAAAACATTCCAAGCCGCCAAGCACATCCGCACCCACACCGCCGTCGGCCAGGGGCAGATCAGCATCGCCACCGTCGCCGTCGACCTCGCGGGGAAAATCTTCGGCGATCTCACCGAGACGCACGTCCTCGTTGTCGGCGCGGGCGACATCGGCCTGAAGACCGCGCAGGCGTTCCAGAGCCGCGGCGCGAAATCCATCACCGTCGCCAGCCGCACCCTTGCCAACGCCGAGCACACCGCCGCGCTCACCGGCGGCTGGGCTGCCAGCCTCGCCGACCTGCCCGAGCTCCTCGCCAAGGCCGACATCGTCGCCAGCTCTACCTCCGCGCCCGACGCCGTCATCACCGCCGCCATGACCACTGCCGCCATGAAGACCCGTCGCGACCGCCCTCTCTTCCTCATCGACCTCGCCCTGCCGCGCGATGTGGAGCCCGCCGCCGCGGAATTGTCCAACGTGTTTCTCTACAACCTCGACGACCTCGCGAAGATCGCCGAAGGGAACCTCGCGCAGCGCCGGGCCGAGGTGGCGAAGTGCCGCACGATCCTCACCGAGCGCACGGCCGCCCTTTGGCCGCAAGTCGCGCCCTATCTCCAGCCCGGCGACAACGGCACCACGCCTAAGGTTTAATGTAGGGCCGGTGATTGGCGGGCCTAGCAGTCCCGCAACTGGCTCGACACCGCGTAGCCCATGGGCAATCTGCCCGAAAGAGCTCGCATGAATCCCTCAGCTTCCCTTTCAACCAATTTTCTGCGCTCCGCAGAGGCGAAACAAAATGACTGAACCACAAACTACAAAGCCAGACCCCATTTCGAGACCCCGTCGATGTGTGGGGACACTATGGCTTCATCACTCGTCCTCCAGGACCGGACATCAACTTCACTGCGATCTGGACGCTGACGAGGGATGGCGACGGAGTAAAAATCGAGCTGAAGGGTGCTCACAACAAGTTCCCCGCTTACGAGGGCATGGTGGATAGTGAGAGCCTTTATCAATTTTATCCTCCCGACCCAGGACCGACCATGAGCAATCTCACGGCGACTCAATCGTTCAGGGCGTCGAATGCCGTCACTCGATGAATCTACTTCGATTAGCTGCGCTCTGTTTCCTTATGGCTGGTATCTCTGCTTGTCAGCCCAA
>JANXWT010000063.1 GCA_025351035.1 Opitutia bacterium
GCGCTGGTCGCCCGATGGGAAAACCATCGCCTTCATTCAGGGCTTGATGAGCGACGCCGGCTCGACCGGCGGCGACATCTGCACCGTGCCGGCGAAGGGCGGTCTCGCGCTGAACATCACGCCGGGCCGCAAAGGCTCGCCTGCTTGGATCAAGTGGCTGCCAGGCTCCGACCGTCTGCTCTTCACCGAGCGCGTCAACGGTCGCACCGCCATCAGCGAACTTTTCCTCGCGACCGGCAAGACCGAGTCGCTCTGGCAGGGCGACGAAAGTTTCAAGAGCAACGACGACGACGACCTCAGCCTCGGCACCTCCGCCGACGGCAAGACCACCGCGCTCATCCGTAACTCGTGGGATCGCGCGCCCGAGGTCTGGTCGGGTCCTGTCGGCCAGTGGTCGGCGAAGACCCACGCGAACCGCGACGCGGCTCCGCTCTGGGGCAAACCCGAGAGCATCGAGTGGACGAGCGACGGCCAGCGCGTGCAAGGCTGGCTGCTCTATCCCGTCAACTACGACGCGAAGCAGCGCTACCCGATGATCGTCTCCATCCACGGCGGTCCGGCTTCGCAACGCTCGCCGACGTGGCCCGCCGCGGCGTTCGATCTCTCGGCGATGGCCGCTGAAGGCTATTTCGTTTTCTTTCCCAATCCGCGCGGCAGCTACGGGCAGGGTGAAAGCTTCACGACGGCGAACGCGCGCGATTTCGGCCACGGCGATTTGCGCGACGTGCTGGCGGGCGTCGACGAAGTCATCCGCCGCGTGCCGGTCGACGAGAACCGGCTCGGCGTCGGCGGCTGGAGCTATGGCGGCTACATGACGATGTGGATCGTCACGCAGACGAACCGCTTTCACGCCGCGGCGGCGGGCGCCGGCATCGCCAACTGGCAGAGTTACTACGGGCAGAATCTCATCGACCAGTGGATGATCCCGTTTTTCGGCGCGTCGGTCTACGCCGACCCGGCGGTCTACGAAAAAAGCTCGCCGATGAAGTTCATCAACAACGTCCGCACGCCGACGCTCATCGTCGTCGGCGACAGCGACGCCGAGTGCCCCGCCGCGCAGTCGCAGGAATTCTGGCACGCGCTCAAAACGCTCGGGGTGAAAACCAAACTCGTGATCTACGAGAACGAAGGCCATCACTTCCGCAATCCCGCCCACATCGAGGACCGGTTGAAGCGCACGATCGAGTGGTTCAACGAGAATCTGCGGTGAGCGACGACATGTAGGGCTGCCGCTTGGGCGGAGCCGTAGCACAGGCCTCCGTGCCTGTGGCTCTGGATTTGAAGAATTCGGCAGGCAGGGACACCTGCCGCTACGCCGCATATTCGCCCTTGGCGCGCGGGAAAGTTTTTGCAGCATCTCGCGTTGTCGGTTTTCACCCCAATCCCGAAATGCGCAAAATCCTGTCCGCCTGCGTGGCCCTGCTCGTCGTCGTGTCCACTCACGCCACTCTGACGTTCACGATCGATTACAGTCAGGACTCGAACAATTTCTTCAACACGCAGGCGAAGAAAGATTCCTTCCAGGCCGCCGCGAACTACGTGACCTCGTTCGTCGCGAACACGAACCTCAGCGGCATCACGCCCGGCAGCGGCAACACGTGGGACACGCTCATCTCCAATCCCGGCAGCGGCAGCACGACGACCTTCCCCGACCTGACCATCGCGGCCAACACCATCGTCATCTACGCGGGCGGTCGCGATCTCGGCGGTTCCACGCTCGGGCTCGGCGGCCACTCCGGTTTCAGCGCCACCGGCACGCAGGGTTTCCTCGACGCCATCCAGTTCCGCGGCAACGGCACGTTCAGCATGACCTCCGTCGGCAGCATCGCGTTCACCACGAGCGCGTCCTTCACGTTCTACTTCGACGACAATTTCAACACGATCGAATCGGGCGCGGTGGCCGGCAAGATCGACTTCTTCTCCGTCGCGGTGCACGAGCTCGGCCACGTGCTCGGCCTCGGCACCAACACGTCGTGGAGCAACCTCGTCTCGGGCCACACGTTCATCGGCGGCGCCAGCGAAGCGGCCAACAGCGGAGTCGCCGTGCCGCTGAATGCCGGCAACGACCATTGGGCCGCGGGCACGACCAGCACTGTCTTCGGCACCGCCACCGTGCAGGAAGCCTCGATGAGCCCGAGCATTTCGTTCGGCGAACGAAAATTCTACACGACGCTCGACGTCGCGGGCCTGCACGACATCGGCTTCGTGACCGCCGTGCCCGAGCCGGCGGATTTCGCGCTC
>JANXWT010000080.1 GCA_025351035.1 Opitutia bacterium
AACACGGCAGCGAACAGGTGATAGCTGCGTATGTGCAGCGGCAGGGCGGCAAGAGTGAGTATCGTCAGTTGCACAAGGGGCAGTTGGATTTCGAGCTGTCTTGATCAAATGCCTCGGGGCTTGCCCCGAGGATCTTTACTCTTCTTCACGGACACCGTCTGCGCTATCGTCTGCCCATGTCTCTGTCCGCGTCGTGTCCGATCCTGTCCTGCGCCGAGGCCGGGGCGTGGGAAAAGAAATTGCTGCGCGACGAGACGGCCGAGTGGGACGCCATGCAGCGCGCCGGTGCCGCCATCGCCGCGGCGATGCTCGAAGATTTCCGGGAGATCGGCGGCTTGCCCGTCAATGCGCGGTTGCTCGTGCTAGCCGGTAAAGGCCACAATGGCGGCGATGCGCTCCTCGCGGCGGCGGCCGTGCTGGAGAAATTTCCCGGCGCGACCGCCGACCTGTTGCTCGCGTTCGGTGAGGAGCCGCTGAAGCCGCTCGCGAAACTCTCGCTCGAAGTGCTCCGCCGCACCGCCGCCAAGCGCCTGCGCGTCGTCACACTCGCCCAGCTCAAGACGGAGCTGGCGGGCTACGACGTGTGTCTCGACGGGGTCTTTGGTTTTCAATTCCACCCGCCGCTCGACGACACTACTGCCGAGCTGCTCGCGTGGGCGAACACGCATCCGCGCATCCGGCTGCGCGCGGCGGTTGATTTGCCGAGCGGGGTTTGCGAAGGCGACGAGCGTGGGCAGACCGCTTTCCGGGCCGATTTCACTTACGCCACCGGTATCGTGAAATATGCCACGATAGATCCAATGAACGGAGATGTGGTCGGCCGACTGCGTTTTCTGGATATCGGATTCTTTGCCGCCGGGGAGCCAACCTCAGGAATACGCGTGCTTAAGCCGTCAATTCTCGAACCGCTTGCGCGGCTTCGCTACTCGCAGACGGACAAACGCACCTACGGCCACCTGATCGTTGTCGGTGGCTCGCGGAGTTATCCGGGCGCCGTGTTGATGACCGTGCAGGCGGCGTTGCGCAGCGGAGTGGGTCTGCTCACCGCGTTCGTGCCGGCGTCGCTCGCGCCCACTTACGCGACACATTTGCCCGAAGCGATGTGGGTCGGCCTGCCCGAGACGGCCGGCGGCGGTCTGGCTCTCGCCGGGCTCGCGGCGGTGAAAGAAAAACTCCCGCGCGCCACGGCGCTCGTGATCGGACCCGGACTCGGCGCCGAGGCGGAATCGATCGAGCTTGCCTGTGGAATCGTCAATGCGGCCACTGTGCCCATGCTGCTCGACGCCGATGCGTTGCGGCCCGAGGTGCTCGCGGCCGCAAGCGGCAAACGTGTCATCGGCACGCCGCACGCGGGCGAGTTTCAGCGAATCATGGGTGAATCCGGCTGGCGTGAGCAAGGCGCAGTGCTTGTGCTCAAGGGGCCTATCACGCGGATTTCCGGCGGAGCCGAGGTTTACCACAGCCTTTTCGGCGGGCCGGTGCTGGCGCGCGGTGGCAGCGGCGATGTGCTCGCGGGGCTGATTGGCGGTCTGCTCGCGCAGGAGCCGGATGATTTGCTGCTCGCCGCGGGGCGTGGAACGGTTTGGCATGGTCTCGCTGCTGATTTGCTCGCTCGCGACAAGGGCCAAGTCGCCGTGCAGACAACGCAGCTCCTCGACTACCTCCAGCCAGCTTTGCGTTTCTCGGACAATGCCCCCTGACCTGACAGAACGACAGGCGTTCATGGTTTTGAACGACCTGCCCAACATCGGCCCCATCACGCTCAACCGCCTGCTGGAGGAATTCGGCGGCGACCCCCTCGCGATTTTCCGCGCCGACAAACGCCGGCTCGAATCCGTGCGCGGCGTCGGGCCCGAGACGAGCGCGGCGCTCCTCGGTTGGCAGCAGCATTTCGATGTGGTGCGCGAGGAGCAGCGGCTCGCGCAGGCTGGCGCGGTGTTCATCACGGCGCGCGACGAAGGTTATCCGAAGATGCTCCGCGAAATCCACGACCCGCCGATCGGCCTCTATCGGAAGGGCGATTATCTTTTCGGGCAGCCGTGCATCGCCGTCGTCGGCAGCCGGCGCACGACGCTCTACGGCCAGTCGGTCGCGAAGAAGCTCGGCGCCGACCTCGCGCGACTCGGCTTCTGCGTCGTGAGCGGACTCGCGCGCGGCATCGACACGGCGGCGCACGAGGGCGCGCTGTCGGTCGAGGGCAAGACCGTTGCCGTGCTCGGCTGCGGCCTCGATATTGTTTATCCGCCCGAAAACCTCGATCTCTACCGGCGGATTGCGGAGACGGGCGCGGTGATTTCGGAATTTCCCTTCGGCCGCAAAGCCGACCGCCAGACGTTTCCGATGCGCAACCGAGTCGTCTCCGGCATCTGTGAGGCCGTGGTTGTCGTCGAGAGCGACGTGAACGGTGGGGCGATGATTACCGCGCGTTTCGCCGGCGAGCAGGGCCGGTTAATCTACGCCGTGCCCGGCCGCATCGACCAGCCGAGCAGCGCGGGCTGCCACCAACTCATCCGCGACGGCGCGACGCTTTTCACCAGCATCGACGACATTCTGAACGAGCTGAACTATCTTGATGGTTTGCGGCCGCGCGCGATCGAGACGGAAGGGCAGGGGAGTTTGTTGGAGCAACTCATGCCACAACTGAGTGCGCAGGAGAAGCAGATCGCCGCTGCTTTCAGGGGCGGGTCTATCCTCAATATGGATGCGTTGGCGGCCGCGACCGGCCTTGGAGTTTCTGAGGTGTCGGCGGCATTGATGGTGCTCGAGCTAAAAAAGCTCGTCTCAAAGCGCGCGGACGGCACGTTTGAGGCTCGGTCACTTTTCTAAACAACTCGCTCTGATTCCCATGAAGATGACACGTTTGTTCGCCGTTGCGGTGGCGCTGTTTGCCACTGCCGTTCTCACCCGGGCTGCTGATGCCGCGCCCGCTAAGCACGCCATCACGCATGAAGACGTGTGGCTCATGAAGCGCGTGGGCGCACCCGTCGCCAGTCCCGACGGCAAGTGGGCCATCTACTCCGTTACCGATCCGGCCTACGACGCCAAGGAACAGTGGTCCGACCTTTGGGTGAAGTCGCTGACCGACGACACGCCCGCGCGTCGCCTCACTTACAGCAAAGGCGGTGAAGGTGGCGTGGCTTGGTCGCCCGACTCGAAGAAGATCGCGTTCAGCGCCAAACGTGACGGCGACGATGCCGGCCAACTCTACGTGCTCGATCTCGTCAACGGCGGCGAAGCCGAGCGCATGACGACGCTGACACTAGGCGCGCGCCAACCGAAGTGGAGTCCCGACGGCAAGCAACTGCTGTTCGTCAGCGAAGTTTATCCCGGTAACGCCGACGAGGACGCCGTGAAGAAATCCACCAAGGAGCGCAAGGACCGCAAATACAACGCGCGCGCCGCCGAGCAGTTTCCGATTCGTTTCTGGAACCAGTGGCTCGACGACAAGAAGGTCCGCCTCTTCGTGATGGACGCCAAGGCCGGCGCAAAAACACGCGACCTGCTTGCGGGCTCGAAGCTCTCCGAGTTGCCCGGCTTCGGCGGTTCGCAGGGCGATGATGGCCAGGCCCTCGAGGCCAAGTGGGCGCCCGACGGCATGGCCGTTGTATTTTCGGCGTCGATCAATCGCGACACGGCTGCGCGCGCGGCGGTGACGGCGCATCTTTTCTCGGTCGCCGTGGCCGGCGGC
>JANXWT010000082.1 GCA_025351035.1 Opitutia bacterium
AACACGGCAGCGAACAGGTGATAGCTGCGTATGTGCAGCGGCAGGGCGGCAAGAGTGAGTATCGTCAGTTGCACAAGGGGCAGTTGGATTTCGAGCTGTCTTGATCAAATGCCTCGGGGCTTGCCCCGAGGATCTTTACTAGGTGAACCGGGGACCGGTTTTCGCAAATCCCTCCGCTCAGTTTTTCGGCGGCGGCGCAGGATTTTCGGCCGGCTTTGCGGACTCGGGCGCGGGGCTGGTCGACCCGCCTGAGCCGAGCTTGAGCGACCACGAAGGATCGGTCAGCGGGCCGGTCAACTTCAGTTCAAGCATGCTCGTCAGTGGGTTCAATACGAGGCCGAGCGCAGCCTTCAGGGGGTTGCGCGTCTCCTCGTAGGGTTTCAGGTGGGCGAGAAAATCCAGCGACTTCGATTCGAGGACAAAGTCGCCTTTCGCATCGATCACCGCGCTCGGCCCGCTGACTTTCAGGTCCGGGAAATGCACGCGGCCGTCCTCCAGACGGAAATTGCTCCGCGCCGTGTCGAGCTTGAGCGAGGAAAAATCCAGCGAGACGGCGCTCAACACCTGCGAGAGCAGGCCGAACAGGTGGATCTCGCCCAGTTCCGCGCCGGTCACTTTCGCGTTGCCGCTGCCGCGGAAACTCTGCGTCACACCGGGCTCGCCCAGCACGGAGAGCGCCAGCTCCAGTTTGCCGCCGATCGCGCGCCTGATGAATTTGCTCTCGGTCATGGATTTTCCCGCGGGGCCGTGGCGGCGCGCCCCGAATTCCTCGAAGGCCCGGATAGTGCGCGCGAGGTCGGCATCCTTCACGTAGAGATCAATGCCCAGCAAACGTGCGCCGTCGGGTCCACTCAGGGCGGCCTTGCCACGGCCGGTGCCGCCGGCCGCACGCACCTCGATTTGATCGAGCCGCACGTCGTGTCCGGTGACGCCGCCGGCCACGCGCAGGCTCTCCAGCGGGAATCCCTGGTAGCGCGCCGCGCCCTCGACTTGGCCGGTGAAACTGAAATCCGGCACCGCGTGCGGCCCCATGCCGCTGCGGCGGCCGCTCACATGCAGTTGCGGCGGAGTTGTGAACTCCCAGGGGGCCAGCAGCCCGGCGGCGCTCTCACCGGCCATTTTCATGTAGATGGCCGGGTCGAGATTTGCGGTCAGATCAAATTCCAGACCGGCGGTCTCCCTCGTCACGGGATCGGCGAGTCGCTTGAAAGTTCCGCTCGCCTGCTCGGTGCCATGGGCGCGGCGGGCGTTGAACTCGATCATGTCGAGGAATTGCGGGCGGAGAAACATCAGGGTGTGCGCCGCCTCGAAATCGCCGTCGAGCACCGCCGCGTTGATCGCATCCGCCCGGCCGAAATAGAGCGTGCGCGCGGTGTCGCGGTAGCAGCCGCTCACGTCGACATCGGCCCGGGGCGGCGTGGCGCGGAGATCGAAGTCGCGCCAGAATTTCGGCCACCAGCCGCTGCGGAACCAGCCGCTGATCTCCGCCGGTCGTAATTGTCCCGTGAGCAAAATGCGATAGTCGCGCGAGGAAAAATTCATCCAATAGGATCCACGCGCGGAATTCTCACCGGCCCCGACTTCGGCGTCGTAGGCGAGGAAGTTCCCCTGCCGGTCGATGTCGATTCGGCCGCGCGTCGAGGTGATGCTGACACCGTGCGAGTCGATCTGGCCGCCGCGCACGCGCGCGGAGACATCGGTGAACTTCCAGCCCGGCGCAAACCGCGCGACGGTGTCGAGCGCGATGGGGTCGTGCAGCACGAGGTAGGGCGCGAGCCACGGGGCAAATTTGGCGAGGGCACGGTTGGTCACCGCGGGGTTGGCGCGGCCCGCTCCGTGGATGCGTGCCACTCCTACGCGCACCTGGGCTTCGACCTCGGCCGTCAGCCAGGCTCCATCGACATTCAGCGCTGTCTCCAACTGCACCTCGGGCCATTGGCTGAGCGCAGCCTGCAATACGGGTGCCTGCGCGGTCTCGCCGAGCGTCGTGAAGGAGCCTGCGGCAATCTGCATTTGCACCGGTGTGATCGACAACCGGTTGGCGGCTATCTGCGCCGAGAAAATGGCGCGCACCGCCTCGGCTGTGAATTTTCCGCGGTATTCCACGTGACGAGCGGCGGCATGCATCCGCAGCGGAAGCGCTCCGACGCCGTCGAGTCGCACTGTGGCCGTGGCCGCTAGATCGTCGATGTGCAAACCGTCGGCGAACGGACCGCGCAGGCTGCGGGCGGTCAGCAGCAGATCGGCCGTGTTGCCGATGCCGGGCACGGTCTCCAAGTGGATGTCGAGTGCGGGTTGTTCGCTGTCGTCGAGTTGGTGCAGGTCGAGTGCAAGGCGGCGGCCGGCTTGGAGGAATCGGTTCAGGACTTCCGCGATCAGGAGCGCGGGGGCGTTGGGCGGCCGGCGCGGCAGGGTGTAGACACCTTGCACCGTCACTGCGACGTTGTTGACGCGGCCGGCGAGTTGGTCGACGTGCCACGCGCCGCCATCGTAGCGCCAAGTGCCGGCGAGATCCCGCACGAGCGGATCGGCCGCACCGCTGGGCGAGAGCATCGCGGGCAATTGCAACAGCGCACCTTCGACGCGGACTTCGTGCGGGATGGTCCGGCCTGCCAGCAACGACCAGAAATTCAAGTCAATGTAGACGAGTCGGCTGGCGAGCAGCGGTTCCTGAAACTGCCGCGCGCGCAATTGCACGTCCTCGAGCAGAATTTTCCCCGTCAGATCGCAGCGGGCGCGGCCAAACTGCACGTCGAGGTTGGCGGCGGCGAGTTCGCGCTCGGCGCGGCGCAGCAGGAAATCCGGCACCGGCAGCTCGCGCGCGAGAGCGACATAGCTGAGCGCCACGAGCGTGCCGGTGAGCGTCAGCCACACCGCCCAGCAGAGCACCGCGGAGCCGCACGAGAGGCAGAAGCGAAACGGTGTCGTGTGACTGTGACGGCTCATCGGGTTTCAGCCGAC
>JANXWT010000144.1 GCA_025351035.1 Opitutia bacterium
TCGCAAGCTGGAAGCTCGCGCTACGTTGATGACACCGATCCTTTCGCGGGCTTTCGCTACGTCAACGGCGGACTCTTCCACGAGCGTCTTGGCTTCCCGCGTTTCAGCCGCGATATGCGCAATTCGCTGCTCGCGTGCTGCGATTTCCAATGGGCCAAAATCTCGCCCGCCGTCTTCGGCTCGCTCTTCCAGGGCGTGATGGAAGACCGCTCCCGCCGCCAGCAGGGCGCGCACTACACCAGCGAGCGCGACATCATGAAGCTGCTCCGCTCGCTTTTCCTCGATGAACTGCGCGCCGAGTGGCAGCGCCGCCTCGCCGATCGCTCCAGCCGCCGGCGCGCGGAGATGGAAACCTTTCACGAAAAACTCCGCTCGCTGCGCTTCCTCGATCCCGCGTGCGGCTGCGGCAATTTCCTCGTCCTCGCCTACCGCGAACTGCGCGCGCTGGAGATCGAAGTCACCCGCGCCCTGCACGGCAACGAGCAGCAGGTGCTCGACGTGCGGCATTTGCTGAAAGTGGACGTGGATCAATTCCACGGCATTGAATACTCCGAGTGGCCGGTGCGTATCGCCGAGGTCGCCATGTGGCTCATGGATCATCAAATGAACGCGCAAGCCGCCGAAGCCTTCGGCCAGAGCTTCGACCGTCTCCCGCTCCGTTCCTCGCCGCACATCGTGCAGGGAAACGCGCTGCGTCTCGATTGGAATGAAGTGCTGCCGCGGGAGCAATGCAGCTACGTGCTCGGCAATCCGCCGTTCATCGGTAAAGCCTTTCGCAACGCCGAGCAGCAGGCCGACCTGGAGCACGTCTGGGGCGGAGTGAAAGGCGCGGGCGTCCTCGATTACGTGACGTGCTGGTATGTGAAAGCAGCGCGCTACATCACCGACGGCGGGAGAAGCTTTACGATCTCGGTCGGCAGTCCGGACGGCAAACCGAGCCCGGAGGGCTCACGGATATTAGCCGGTGGCGCCAACTCATCCAGCCCGGAGGGCTCACGGATATTAGCCGGTGACGCCGACTCATCCAGCCCGGAGGGCTCACGGATATTAGCCGGTGACGCCGACTCATCCAGCCCGGAGGGCTCACGGATATTAGCCGGTGGCGTGAGCCACCGGAACGCGGACGAAAACGAAACCGCCCCGGCAGGGGCGGCGGAATCTCCCGCGCCCCGCCGGGGCGCATCCGTTTCGGACGCGGGTTCCGGTGGTTCCGCTGCGCTCCACCACCGGCTAATTTCCTCTGGCCCTGCCGGGCCGCAGTCTGCTGCGCCTTTGCCGCGCGCCGCGTTCGTCTCCACCAATTCCATCTCGCAGGGTGAGCAGGTCGGCATTCTTTGGGGCGAACTCTTCCAGCGCTACCGGCTCAAGATTCACTTCGCCCACCGGACCTTCGCGTGGGCCAGCGAATCGCGCGGCAAGGCGCATGTCCATGTCGTCATCATCGGCTTCGGCGCGAGCGACGCCGTGTTGCAAAGGACGATCACCGATTACGACGCCGACCCCGCGCACCCCGTCGTCACCACGGCCACGAACATCTCGCCGTATCTCGTCGAGGCGAGCGATGTTTGCGTTTTCAAAAGACGCGAGCCGCTCGTTCCAGTCGAGCCAATGGTTTACGGCAGCAAGCCCGTGGATGGTGGAAATCTTTTGCTCGACGATGCGGAGCACACGGAACTTTTGCGCGCAGCTCCCGCAGCCGCGCCATTTATCCGTCCGTTCATCGGCTCCGAGGAATTCATCAACGTAATTAGCCGGTGGTGCATCTGGCTTGTGGATGCCGATCCTGCCTCGTGGCGGCACATCGCGCCGGTTCGCGATCGCGTGGAAAACGTGCGCCGCTTTCGTCTCGCGAGCAAAAAAGGTCCGACTGTGGAGCAAGCCGCGACGCCGTCCATCTTCGGAGAATTGCGCCAGCCAGACATTGATTATTTGGTCGTGCCGGAAGTTTCGTCGGAGAATCGAAAATACATTCCGATGGCTTTCGTCACGCGCGAAGTCATTGCGAGCAATCTTATTTACACCGTTCCCGGCGCTTCGATTTTCACATTCGGCATCCTCACCTCCGCGATGCACATGGCATGGGTGCGCCTCGTCGCCGGAAGATTGAAATCCGATTACCGCTACTCCGCCGGACTCGTTTACAACAACTTCCCTTGGCCGAACCCCACGCCCGAGCAACGCGCCCGCGTGGAGACCGCCGCCCGCGCCGTCCTCGCCGCACGCGCTCCGCACCTCCCGCCCCGCGGCATGAGCACGCTGGCCGATCTCTACGACCCGCTCACCATGCCCGCCGCCCTCGCCAAAGCCCACGCTGCCCTCGATCGCGCCGTCGAGAA
>JANXWT010000146.1 GCA_025351035.1 Opitutia bacterium
CCCGCCATCGCGACGACCTGCCCGCTGCGCGCGAGCGCTTCGACGCGTGCGTGCTTGTCGCGCGGGTCCACGCTGGCCTCGACTTCATCGAGGCCGAGTTGCTTCGCCACGGCGTCGGCGGTGTGCTGGTTGTCGCCAGTGAGCATCACGATTTTCAGCCCGAGTGCGTGCAGGGAACGGATCGCTTCGGGCGTGGACTCTTTGATCGGATCGGCAACGGACACGATGCCAGCGGGCTTGCCGCCGATGGCGACGAACATCGCCGTCTGCCCCTGGCGCTGGAGCGGCTCGGCTTCGGCGGCGAGGGCGTCGGTGCCGGTCACTCCGCGGCTTTGGAGAAAGGCGAGTTTCCCGACGAGCACTTCGCTTTCGCCGACGCGGGCGGAGACGCCGCCGCCCGTCGTGGATTGAAAGTCCTGTGCGGCTTGCAGCTTGAGGCCGCGATCCTTTGCGCCAGCGACGATGGCTGCGGCGAGCGGGTGTTCGCTCTGCTGCTCGACCGACGCGGCGGCGGTGAGCAAAGCGTTCGCATCCGTGCCGGACACGGGGCGGACTTCGACCAGTCGCGGTTTGCCTTCGGTCAAAGTGCCGGTCTTATCCACGACGACGACATTCACTTTTTCGAGCCGCTCGATGGCCTCCGCACTCTTCACGAGCACGCCAACTTGCGCACCGCGGCCGACGCCGACCATGATCGACATCGGCGTGGCCAGCCCGAGCGCGCAGGGACAGGCGATGATCAGCACGGCCACGGCGTTGACGATGGCATGGCCGAGGCGCGGTTCGGGTCCGAAGAAGAACCACAGCGCGAACGTGACGACCGCGACGCCGAGCACGGTCGGGACGAAGTAGCTGGCGACGCGATCGGCCAGCGCCTGGATCGGAGCGCGGCTGCGTTGGGCGTCGGCGACCATCTGCACAATGCGCGCGAGCACTGTCTCGCTGCCGACGCGCTCGGCGCGCATGAGAAAACTTCCGGTGCCGTTGATCGTGCCGCCGGTCACGCTGTCGCCTTTCACTTTTTCCACGGGCACCGGTTCGCCCGTCAGCATGGATTCATCGACGGCGGATTTGCCGTCCAGCAGCGTGCCATCTACCGGCACCTTGTCGCCGGGCCGCACGCGCAGCGTCGCGCCGGGCTGCACTTCGTCGAGCGGGACTTCGCGTTCGGCGCTGCCTTCGACCACGCGCGCCGTTGCCGGCGCGAGATGAAGCAGCGCCCGAATCGCACTGCCCGTGCGGCTGCGAGCGCGGAGTTCCAGCATCTGCCCGAGGAGCACGAGCACGACGATCACCGCCGCGGCCTCGAAGTAAACGCCGACACTTTCCTCCGACCCCATCGAACGCGGAAACAAGCCTGGCGCAAGCATCGCCACCGCGCTGTAGAGATAGGCGGTGCCGACGCCCATCGCGATGAGCGTGAACATATTCAGGTGCCGCGTGAGCAGCGACCGCCACCCGCGTACGAAAAAGGGCCAGCCGGCCCACTGCACGACAGGAGTCGCCAGCGCGAATTGCGTCCAGCGCGATACCCCGCCCATCACCCAATGCGGCGCGCCGGGAACCATGTGCCCCATCGCGAGCAGGAAGACCGGCAGCGTCAGACCGGCGCCGATCCAGAACCGGCGCGTCATGTCGCGCAGCTCGCCGTCGTCCTCCGGCTCGGCGGTGACGGTCTTCGCTTCGAGCGCCATCCCGCATTTCGGGCAGTTGCCCGGATGATCCTGCTCGATCTCCGGATGCATCGGGCAGGTGAAGATTGTCTTCGCCGCGGGCTTCCATGCCGGGTTGCGTTCCAGTGCCATGCCGCACTTTGGGCAATCACCCGGTTCGTCCGATTCCACGCCGGGGCACATCGGGCAGAAATATTTCGCGGCTGCGGATGGCTTCACGCTGTCGGCACCCGAGTGTGCAGCGTGATGCGGTTCGGCTTCGTCCTCCCGATGATGGCAGCAACTGTGGTGTTCGGAATCTGCGGGTCCACTTTTCATGGAAGGCACCCTACACCACATCGGCTGGTGATCCGATAGCGTCCGCGTGTC
>JANXWT010000164.1 GCA_025351035.1 Opitutia bacterium
AGCGTGCCGACGCCTTCGTTGGAGAAAATTTCCGTGAGCAGGCTGTCCACCTGCCGGCCGTCAAGCAGGTGCACGCGCGGCGTGCCGGTCTCAACCGCCTTGACGGCGTGGGCGGCCTTGCTGCGCATCTCCTCGTTGATGGAGTCGGGCTTGTTCGTCAGGGCCTCGCGCAGCGCATCGACGGAAATTTGCTGCTGGAATTTTCCCACGATTTCCAACCCGGCGTGCGGCGTGAAGAAAATGATCTTGGTGGCGTGCAGAGCCTCGGCCAGCTCGGCGGCGAGCAGGTCGGAGTTCACCCGCAGGGCGCGGCCGTCGCGGTCAAAGGCAATCGGATTGATGACCGGCACGATTTGCGCGCCGATCAAGTGGTTGAGGAAGTCGAGGTCAATCCGGTCGACGCGGCCGGTGAACTGGTGGTCCACGCCGCGGATGACGCCGAGCGGGGCCGAACGGACGGCGTTGGTGAGGGCGGTCTTGAGATTGTTCTGCGTGAGATCCTCAACGACAAAGTGGGTCACGCGGCCGGCGGCCCGGATGGCGAGGTCGAGGGTCGCGGCGTCCGTCACGCCGGTGCCGACGGAATCGGTGATGGGCACGCTGCGGATGCGGGAGAGCTCCTCGATCTGCTGGCCGATGCCATGCACGATGACGACCTTGATGCCGAGCGAGCGCAGCACGGCGACATCAGTGATGATGTTCTGGAAATTCTCGTCGGCCACGATGCTGCCGTCGATGGCGATAATGAAAATCTGCCCCTGAAAACGGGGGACGTATTTCAGGATGCCGCGCAGGTCGGTGGGTTTGATGTCGGAGCCATTGCTCATGTCGGTGCGTTTTAATCAGGCATCGCGCTGCGCGCGTCAATGCGTTGTTGCGGGTTCACCGGACCGTGACGCTCCACCTCGCGGCCGGGCCCTGCGCGAGCAGCTTCACTTCGTATTGTCCCGCGGGGAGATTGCTCGTGGGGAAATTCAGCCAGCAGGCACCGTCTTTCCAGCGGGCGAGCAATTTCCCCGGCACCGGTTCGAGAGTGGGGATGAGGACGAGCAGGTTGCCCTTGCGATAGAGCGCGATGTCGCCGAGCAGCGCGGAGTTGTCGGTGAGGCCGACGGTGAAATACACGGCGTAGTCCGCGCCATGGGCAACTTCGCGTGGCGCGACGACGCGATCGATCGAGGCGGGTAACTTTGGCTTCTCCGCAAACGCCGCGTCCAATTCCACCCCGAGTCCGGCGCTGCCACGCGCAATCAGGGCGGCGTTGGCCGGAGTTTCGGCCCCGGCGGGCTTGTCGGCGGGCCGGCGCGTGGCGACGGGGATGCGCGACCAGCCGCCTTGGAGGAGACGCACGGTGGTCGCGCGGTTGTTCATGTCCTCGTAGGGCCGGAACGCGCGGCCGGGCTTGCGGTAGCGAAGGTTGACCCAGGTGTAGCCCGCGATGAACACGACGATGACCAGCACGATCCATTTCATGGGCCATGGCTTCAGGGTCGGGCGTTTGGGCAGGGCGTTCACGCGCCCGTTATCGGCGGCAGCGGCAGGAGAGCGCAAATACATTTGCGCCGCTGCGGGGGACTTGTTCTCGTCCAAAACCCACATGAAATTTTGGTCGCAGACATTTATTCCGACACTCAAGGAGACGCCGTCCGACGCCGAGATCACGTCCCACAAGCTGCTGCTGCGCGCCGGCCTCGTGCGCAAGCTCGGCGGCGGCCTCTACACGTTCATGCCGGCGGGCCTGCGCGTGCTGCAGAAGATCAGCCAGCTTTGCCGCGAGGAAATGGACCGCGAGGGCGGCATCGAGCTCGCCATGCCGCACGTGCATCCGGCCGAGAACTGGGAGGCGGGCCCGCGCTGGGCCGCCGCGCGCGAGATCATGTATCGTGTCGACCACGCCGGCAACGGCAAGGGGCGCAGCAAGGAGCCGGAGTTCGTCCTCGGGCCGACGCACGAGGAGGTCATCACCCCGTTGGTGAAAAACGAGATCACGAGCTACCGCGACCTGCCGAAGAATTTTTACCAGATCACGACCAAGTTCCGGAACGAAATCCGCCCGCGCTACGGCCTGATGCGCGCGCGCGAGTTCATCATGAAGGACGCTTACAGCTTCGACGCCACCGACGGAGGGGCGATCATGAGTTACCACAGGATGAAGAACGCCTATACCAGATTCTTTTGGCGTTGCGGTCTGAAGACCATCGCGGTTGAGGCCGACACAGGTGTAATGGGCGGCAGCTACTCTCACGAGTTCATGGTGCCCGCACCGGTCGGTGACGACGATCTTGTTGTTGGTTCTGTTAGCGGCTACGCGGCGAACCGCGAGAAGGCCACCAGCGGCCTCGTGCCGGCCGGCCTCGCCGACGCAGCGCCCGTG
>JANXWT010000433.1 GCA_025351035.1 Opitutia bacterium
CCTCGTTGACGGTGCGCTCGACACCGAGCAGTTCGTAATAGTCCTCTTTTTTCCCGGTGGCCATGGCTGCTTAAACTTTGCTCTCCGCCGCCGGACCACTCGAAACGATGACTGACGCCGGCCGCAGCAGGCGGCCGTTCAAGGTGTAGCCGAGGCGCACGACTTGCATCACCAGCTCAGCCGCGAATTCCCCGCTCGGCTGGTGCGCGATGCACTCCTGCTGATTCGGATCGAAGGTCTGGCCGGCTGGATTGATTTCCTTCAGACCGTGGCGCGTCAGCGTGCTCTTCAACTGCTCCATCACGAGCGTTACGCCGTCGGCGATGGATTTGCCGTCAGTCTGCTGCGTGCGGGCCGCGGCGAGGCCGAGCCCGAGATTGTCGAGCACGGGAATGAGGTCCTCCATCAGGCTGGAGTTGGCGTATTGCCGGAGCTCATCTTTATCGCGCACGGTGCGCTTGCGGAAATTCTCCAGATCGGCCACGGCGCGCAGGTAGCGCTCATGGGCGGCGGCCACGTCTTTCTTGGCGGCGAGCAGCAGCTCGTCCTGGGTCGGCTGCACCACAGGCGCCGCCGCAGTCGGGGCGGCGGCATCGGCGGGAGTGGCGGTGGTCTCGGTCTGGTCGGTCTGGCTCATTTTGAAACGCGGACGTTACCGCAAGGTCTCTTCTTATCAAGCGTGTCCATCAATACTTTTACACCTTCCAAGCTATTTTGCCAGTTTGGCGCCGGTAAATGGAATCGCGGAATGCCCGGTCAGCAGGAAACGCGGTGAAAATTCTCCGTGACGAGCACGGTCGCTCGCGCCGGCACTGAAAATTCCAAAGCCCCCGCGAACGGCAGGAGCACGTTTTCACCGCTCGCCACGACATCGCCCTCCGCCAGCAACCGGCCCTCGACGACGCTGAGGATGCGCGGCTGTTCACCAGCGACGAAAATCAGCTTCTCCCCGGCCGCGAGCCGGACTTGCCGGATGCGAAATTCCGCGCAATCGGCCAGAGTCACCTCGCGCCCGACGGTCCGCACGATCTGCGCCGGCCCCGCGGGTGCCGCCGCGAGGCACTCAAGGGACTCGGCCAGATGGAGCGTTCGCGGCTGGCCGTCCAACCCAACCCGGCCCCAGTCATGCACCCGGTAGGTCGTGTCGGAGTTTTGCTGAATTTCCAAAATCAGGTTGCCCGCGTCAATGGCGTGCAACGTGCCGCTGCGGACCAAGAGGGCATCGCCCGCGCGGACCGCCAGTCTCCGCAACACTGGCTCCACCTTGCCGGCGGCCAGCGCTTGCGCAAACCCCGCGGCGGTCACGCCCTCCTGCAACCCGGCGAACACGGCCGCCGCCGCCGCGGTGCGTGCGAAATACCAGTGCTCCGTCTTGGGCTCCCCGCCCAGTTGGGCGGCGACCCCGGACGGCGGATGCACCTGCAGGCTGAGCCGCTCCCGGCAATCCAACCATTTGACGAGAATCGGAAACCGCCGCGCGGCCGGCCACGCCGGCCCCATCACCTCAGCGCTGTGCGCGGCCAGCACCTGCTGCAGCGATTGCCCGGTCCACGGGCCAGCTTTCACGGTCGATTGCGCGTCGGGCCGGTCGACGATTTCCCAGCTCTCGCCGATGGGTGCGCCGGCGGGAAGCGTTCGCCCCAGATGCTCTGCCAAACCCCGGCCGCCCCACACGCGCTCGCGATAGAGTGGAAGAAATTTCAGGATCGGCGCCATGCGTGATGTATAAGAAAGTTGTGAATTCGCCGTGAGGGAATTTACGTTGACCCTCCGAGCGGTTAAACCTGCAATCCACAAGGGAACCACACTCAAATGTCCAAAACCGCGAGTTCAAACTCAAAGGACACCACCCCTTCATTCGAAGGGCCGCGATATCACCCCAAATGGCTGGCGGCTTTCGTGTGTCTCATCGTGGGCGTCTTGCTATCGGTCGCGCTGATCGATTTCAAACCGGAGCAGAGTTACCAGCACACGACCAACCCCACGAGTATCAATCTGGTCGGAACCTTCGGCGCGGAGTATTCGTGGTGGTCGTATCACATCTTCGGACTCTCGACGTGGCTCATCCCGATCTTCCTGTTTTGGATGACCTACATCAACTTGCGCAAAGCCCGCCGGCTCGCGGGCACTCGCGTCGTCGCCATGATCGGCTGCATCGTGTCGCTCTCAGCACTCGTGGCGATGCAGACTGCTTTTTTCACCAACAAGGCGATTTTCAGCGCCGGCCCCGGTGGCGTGATCGGCGAACTGGTCTACAACAATCTGCTCAAGGACATCCTCGGCACCTTTGGCTCCTCGCTGATCCTTTGCGATATCTATTTCCTCGGGCTGTTGTTCATTTTCACGCGCGATATCGGACAGGAAATCGAGAAATTGCTGCACGCATTCGTCGAGTGGCGGAAGAAACGCGCGGCACTCGCGGCCATCCGCGGCGAGGAACTTAAAAAGCGCCGCGAAGAAGCGGACAAACAGCGGGTTGCCGTCGCGAATGGTGCCGCCGCCCAATCCAAGGCCATGGTCGCGCCCGTCCGCGCCACACCGCTCGGCGCGTCGAAGGGCCTCGTTGTGCCCAAGGCCGACGAGCCGCCCGCCCCGCCGCCGCCGCACGCCGCCCCCAAGCCCGACGTTCCGCCGCCCAAGCCAGCAGCCAGGCCCACGCCGCCCGCCACTGACGCCAAGGCTCTCGCCGTCGCCACCGGCAAACTTGAGCTCAACATCGTCAAGCCCGAGGAAACCAAAAAGGCCAAGGTCACGCTCCCGCAAAGTGACGACCAGAATTACGAGTTTCCTCCGCTCAAGCTGCTCAAGGAGCAGGTTAAGCTTTCTTCGGCCAGCAGCGAGGAAGAGCATCGCCAGAACGCGGAGAACCTCCTCCGCATCCTCGGCGAATTTGGCGTCGAGGTTACGCTCGGCGAAATCCACGTCGGCCCCGTCATCACGCGCTATGAACTCGTGCCCGCCGCCGGCGTGCGCGTCGAAAAAATCTCCGGTCTCGACAAGAACATCGCGCTCGGCATGCGCGCCCAGTCGGTGCGCATCCTCGCCCCGATCCCCGGCAAGGCCGCCGTCGGCGTCGAGGTGCCCAACCAAATCCCCACGCCCGTCGGCATGCGCGAGATCCTCGAAAGCGAAGACTGGGTCGGCGCCAAGGCCGAACTGCCCATCGCGCTCGGCAAGGATGTCTCCGGCAAGCCACTCATCTCCGACCTGACGAAGATGCCGCACTTGCTCATCGCCGGCGCCACCGGCTCGGGAAAATCCGTCTGCATCAACTCCATCGTCGCCTCCATCCTCTACTCGAAAAGCCCGAAGGATGTGCGCCTGATCATGGTCGACCCGAAGGTCGTCGAGTTGAAGGTTTTCAATGCGCTCCCGCACATGCTCATCCCGGTCGTCACCGAGCCGAAGAAAGTGCCCGCGGCGCTCAAGTGGCTGCTCGGCGAGATGGAGCAGCGCTACCAGATTTTCGCCAAGGCGAATGTCCGGAATATTTTTGGCTTCAACAACCGCAAGAAGGACCCGAAGCATGAGTTCCCCCCCACGGAACAGCAGGCCGAGCTCACCGGGGTTGCCCCGAGCGATCTCGAGGTCCCGGAACGCCTCCCCTATATCGTCGCCATTATCGACGAGCTCGCCGACCTCATGATGATCGCGCCGGCTGAGATCGAAACGAGCATCGCGCGCCTCGCGCAGCTCGCCCGGGCCGCGGGCATCCACCTCATCATTGCCACCCAGCGTCCGTCGGTGAACGTCATCACCGGCGTCATCAAAGCCAACCTGCCCGCGCGCATCGCCTTCCAAGTCGCCTCGCAGATCGACTCGCGCACCATCCTCGACGGCAAGGGCGCCGAGACACTTATCGGCCGTGGGGACATGCTCTTCACCCCACCCGGCACCTCCAAACTCGTGCGCGCGCAGGGCGCCTTCGTGGCCGACGAGGAGGTCGCAGAGATCGTCGAGTTTCTCAAACGCAACGGCCCGCCGCAATACGCCACGGCCGTCCAAGCGCAGATCGACCGCGCCGCCAGTGAAGACGACGAAGAGGGCGAGAGCAGTGAAGAGGGCGACCTCGGCGACGACGACGAGTTGTTCCACCAAGCGCTCGACGTCCTCAAGTCCACCCGACGCGCTTCAACCTCCATGCTCCAACGCCGCCTGCGCATCGGCTACAACCGCGCCGCCCGCATCATGGAAATCATGGAAGACAAGGGCATCGTCGGCCCCGAAAACGGCTCCTCGCCCCGCGAGATTCTGGTGGACCTCGACACCTTCGACACCGGCGGCGGCGTGGCGTGAGCGCCCATCCGAAAATCATGCACACCGTCTCGTCTGCATCGAAAGTAGGGGCGCAGTCTTGC
>JANXWT010000226.1 GCA_025351035.1 Opitutia bacterium
GATACTTCGCCGCACACACCAAGTGATACATCAACACCGATACGTTATGGCTCTTGCGAATGTAGCGACTCTCCATCCCTCACCCTCCCATCCATCCAAGCCGAAGCAAGCTTCGGGGCATTGGACCCATCACGAGTAAAATTCCGGTGAGCGGATTGCGGAGATCGTGCGCCACCATGCGCAAGAGTTCAGATTTTTCTTCACTCCCGCGGGCGAGCTTCCGATGCGCCACCTCCAACTCCTGCTGGATGCGCCGGCGTTCCGCCAGCTCGGTGGCGAGCCGACGATTGTGCAGAAACAGGAGGAAGAAGACGATCACGGCCGCAACCGCGACGCCGGCGGCAATCCGAAAAGCCACCTCCCACCAGCGGTCCTGCTGGATGTCGACCGAGATCCAGCGATCGTTGATCGCCTTGCGCTCGAGGGGGGTGATGTCGGCAATGGCTTTGTTGACGATCGTGACCAGTTCGGGCCAGTCCTTGCGGATGCCGAAGAAAATTTCCGACGACGCGGTGAGGACGCTGCCGAGACGGAGATTGCTCAGCCGGTGTTGCCGAATGAGGAATGAGGCGTTGGCGACGTCGCCGATGGACGCGAAGACCTCGCCGCTTGCCACGGCACGGTAGCAGGCGAGCGAATCGTCGTATTCCACCACCTTGTGCCCCGGCGCGTGTTCGTTCAGATCGTTGCGCAGGCCGGCGTAGCCCTGGGGCACGCTGATGCTGCGGCCGGCGAGGTCGCGCAGGTCGAAGAAATACGGTGAGTCGTTGCGCGTGATGATGACATTCGGGGCGAGCGTGTAGGCACTGGAGTAGGCCATATACGACTCGCGTTCCTGAGAGGTCCCGACGCTGCCCAGCAAATCCACTTCATGTGCCTTGAAAGCTTCAATCATTGCCGGCCAGTCGCGCCGCACCTCGTGCTTGAACTGCTGGCCGGTCCGCTTCGCGATCAGCGCGAGAAAATCCGGGTCGATGCCGATGATGTTGCCCTTGCCATCCGGCATCGCATACGGCGCGAAGGTCGGGTCGTGGCCGGCGCGGATCACGGGATGCGCCTTCACCCAATCGCGCTCCGCCGGGGTGAGCTGAAAGGTCGGCGGTGGCGGATTTCCCGGTGCGTCGGTGGCGGCCAACGCCCATTTTCCCGTCAAGGTGGCAAACACCACGACCAAGCCGAACCGAAATAAGGGGGAAACATGCACAAGCGAAGGCGGGGACGCCCGCAGAATAGGTTGGCACTCCGGCATGGCAAGTGCCGAGACCATGACCGTATAGATGCTTGTCGTTACTCGGCCCGCAGCGCCGTGAGCGGATCGACGCGGGCGGCGCGCCACGCCGGCACGAATGCCGCGCAGAGTCCGGCGAGCGCAATGACCGCCGCCGTGCCGCCGAGCACCTCCGGATCGCGGGCCGAGACCCCGACCAGCAGGTCGCCCAGCAACGGGGTGATTGCCGCGGCCACGCCGAGACCGGCAAGCAGGCCGCAGAAAATCCAAGCGGCCCCCTGCCCCAGAACCATCCCGACCACCTGGGCGCGCTGGGCGCCCAGCGCAAAGCGGATGCCGAATTCGCGGGTGCGTTGCGCAATGCTGAAGGCGAGCACGCCGTAAACGCCGACCACGGTCAGGATGAGCGAGATGGTGGCATAGACCCCAAGGATCATCGCAGTGAACTTTGGCGTCCGCTCTTCATCCGCCAGTCGTGCCGGCATCATCTTCACATCGTAAATGGCGAGGGTGGGATCGAGCCGCGTCACCTGCGAACGCACTTGGGCAAGCACCGCTGAATCCGCGCCCCGGTCGATACGCAACAACAGGTTCACCTGATCCATCGGCTGCTGGAACGCCGAGAAATATGCGTCGCCCGACTCGCTGTCCTCCTGGTGGGCGCGGCCGCGATTTCGCACCGGAGCGACAATCCCCACGATTACCGCAGGCCGGGCCGGATTCATGTTGATGAATGCCGTCTTGCCGATCGGGTCTTCACCCGGCCACAGGTTTCGACCGAGTTTTTCGTCGATGATTACCTCTGCAGGCTGGGCGGGCGTGGCGGTGGGCGAGAAATCGCGCCCGCGCATCAACCGGATGCCGGCCATCTCCAGTCCACCCGGTATTGGTCCGAGGCGCTGAAAGGTCTTGGCTGACTTCGGATCACGCGGATCGAGATTACCGGGGGTGAGGTTGACGGCCCAGCCGCCGCGACCGAGCATGCTGCCAACCCAGAGGGTCGTCGCGCGGGAACCGGAGGCATGCTCAATCGCGCCGGCCAAGCGCCGGGTGAAATCCGCTCGCATCTCCGGCGTGGGCAGGCGGGAGCGATCCAATTCGAGGGTCATCGTGAGCAGGCTCCCGGTATCAAAGCCGAGGGGCCGGCTCATCAGCTCAGTCAGGCTCTTCGCCGTCAGTCCGGTGCCGACCAGCAGCAGGGCGG
>JANXWT010000233.1 GCA_025351035.1 Opitutia bacterium
TTCTCCTTTGGCGCGATTGGCGGCTTCGGCGGTCTCCTTGGCGCGCAGGAGGGCGACCTCGGCTTCTTTGCGTGCGGTGATGTCGTGCCCGACCGCCTGATATTCGACGAGCACGCCGTTGCCGTCGTGGAATTCGCGGATGACCCACTGCAGCCAAGTGACCCGGCCGCTTTCAGCCGTCATTTCCTGCTCGAAAGTCTGCACGGCGGGATCACTGCTCCACGGCACACGGCTGCGGGACGCCAACCCATGGAATATTTGGCCGAGGAGTTCGGACCTCTTCTGTTTATAAAAGCGACAGTAAGCGCCGTTCACAAAGGTCAGCGCTTGGTCGGGCTTGTAGCGGCAGATCAGATCGAACTGGTCCTCGACGATTCCGCGGTAGCTGGCGTCGACGCGCTGCACGGACCGAGCCATGCGCTCGATCTGGCGGGCGAGCCCGATGATTTCATCCTGACTTGCGTCGGCGGGTGCGGCGACGAGGTCGAACGGCGAATCGGTGTCGCTCTTGATGGACTCGACACGGGATCCTAGGGCTTTGATGCGTGCCCAGACGGAGTGGTCCCAAAGATAGCCGCTCAATACGAGGAGGATGCAGCCGATGATCGACAGGGTGACGATGTAGTAGCTGTCGCCCAGTCTCTCCCGCACATCATCTTGGAGAATGATGGCGGCGAGTCCTGCGACGAGGCTGACAACCAGAGCCAAGAGCAGGATGGTTTTTTGGCGGTGAGGCATCTCGGCCCAGAGACTATCGTGGTGGCGCCAAGTGTCTAACTGATTTTGGTTCGCCACGGCATTTCAGACTACCGATGGAATTTGGTCGCGCTGGTAGAATGGGCGAAGGGCCGGTCGTTGACGGCGATGATAGGGAAGCCGCGTCCTTCAAGTGCCGAGCCATGCTGGCGCGCATGGACGGACACCGACTGACGCGGCGCGAGGGTTCATCCGGCTAGTGTGTATAGAACGGATTGTGGAGCCGCTCTTGTCGGAGCGTGGTGAGTGGGCCGTGACCGCAGGCGAGCACGGTATCGGGCGGGAGCTTGAAGATTTTCTCGCGATTGTGGCGGTATTGATCCGCGAAATGCGAGGGACTGCCACCCATTGAAGACGCGAAAAGCGAATCGCCAACGATGGCGAGCGGCCAGGCGAGGCCGGTGGTGTAGTAGGTCGTCATGCCCGGCGAGTGGCCCCAAGTGAAGAGTGTCTTGATGGCGAGTTCGCCGAGGTGAAAGTGGGCGTTTTCTTTGAAGACTTGGGCGCCGGGGAGATTGACGGGTTCGAGCTCGCTTGACCAAATCGCAGCTTTCGTTTCGGCGGCGAGGCGCGGAAGGTCGGCGATGTGATCGTCGTGGGTGTGGGTGATGAAAATACTGCGCAGCGTGAGTTTTTCGGCTTGGACTGTGGCGAGGATGCCGTCGCAGTTCGTGCCGGTGTCGAAGGCGGCGGCGTGGCGGGTCTTCACGTCCCAGACGAGGTAGCTGTTTACCGTGAGATCATCGAAGGGCGTGTTGAACATCGCGAAGCCGCGCGGGAAGACCGGCTGTTCGGGATACCACTGTTTGCGGGCGAGCGCGATGAGGGCTTTGCCGCCGAGTTTGAGGGGACGCGCGATGGCCCGGAGCGCGTGCTCGCGGATCTCGCCCGATTTGACGGCGAGCACATCGGCGAGAGGTAGGCTGGCCTGGACGGCGAGTTCGGCATCGGAGAGCTGGCGGCCGCGCTGGGCTTTGCCGATGACGTCGGTGACATTGTCTTCGAGGGGAATGCGAGGCATCGGAGTGCAGGATGGCTGGAAGTGAGAGGGCGGCAAGCGGGCATTGACAGGAGCTCTGAGTTGACCTCGGGCGGCGCGCCGCCATGCTGCCGAATATGAAAGCGTGGGAAATCCTCTTGGGCGCGACGGGACTTGCGCTGGCCGCAACTGGTTTCAGCGCCGAAAGCATGCGATTGACCGCCTACGAGCGAGCGCAAGGCTGGCGTCTTCTTTTTGACGGCAGCTCGCTCAACAACTGGCGCGGCTATCGCGAGAGCAAGGTGCCGGCCAACTGGAAAGTCGTGGAGGGCACGCTGACCGGCTTGGCCGGCACGCCGCTCATTGCCGAGGAGGACTATCAGGATTTCGAGCTGACGTTTGAATGGAAGGTCAGCGAGGGTGGCTCGGGCGAAGTGTATTTTCACGTCAATGAAGAGGGCAAGAGTCCCGAGGAGACCGGACCGGTCATGCAACTCGCCGGGCATAGCAGCCGCATGGGCGGCAACGGCGGCCTGTCGGAATTCTGGCATGAGGTGCCGTGGCAGTCGGACACTTGGTATCAGGCGAAAATCATAGTCTTCGGCTACCAGGTGGAATACTGGATCAACGGGGCGAAAGTGATGACTTATCTGATCGACACCAAGGAATGGCGGGCGGCGGTGGCCGGCAGTCGTTACAGGATCTTTCGCGACTATGCGCTCCAGCGGCAGGGTCGCGTCGTCTTGGCCGGTTCCGGGGTGACGTTTCGCGCGATCAAGGTTCGCCCGCTGTAGCAAAAAGGCGGCACCTTGCGGCACCGCCTTTTCACACACACACGGACTGACAAAGGGAGGCTACTTCGCGGTCTGCGAGGTGACGGCGACATTCATTTTCTCGAGCGTGATGCCGAGCTGGCGGTCGTATTCGGCGAGCGCCTTGCGGTAGTCGGATTGCGCG
>JANXWT010000237.1 GCA_025351035.1 Opitutia bacterium
GCGGCCGGCTCCGCTCTCGCCGCCTACGTCGCCGAGGTGCGCGAGGTCATCCGCCGCGAACAAGCCGCCGGCCACACTATCATCGGCGAGTTCGGCCAGGCTTACTGGCTCGACAAGCGCCACGGATTTTCTCCCAACGTCACCGCTTCGCACACCTTCACGCCGGAATTTTTCGAGTCGTGCGGCATGCCGGTGCAGGCGATACACACCTTCGGCGTCGCCAAAGCCTACGACACCAAGGTTGGCACGCACGTTTTCCTCGCGCAGATGGATGACGCTCATCCGCTCTGCGCCATCCTGAAAAAACTCGAGTTTGGCACGATCACCGGCCGCCAGCGCATGGTCGGCTGGTTTGATGCCGTGGAGAAGGGCGACGCGCTCCGTTACGGTGGTTTTCAGGATTTGATGATCAACAAAATCGACGCGCTCACCCACGCCGGTGACTGGCACGGTGATCTGCTCATCTGCACGGCGTATCAATCTCCCGATGGCACGCTGCATCGCCATGTGCCGCGCGACGACGCTGTCCGTCGCACGCTCCGGCCCGTCTACGAAAAATGCCCTGGTTGGGTGGAGAGTCTTTCGGATATCCGCCGCTTCGCCGATCTGCCGCGCAACGCCCGGCGCTATGTCGTCGCGATGATGCGCAGCATCTGCGACGTCGCCTACGAGGGCGGTGCTTGGCCGGCTACGCTGCCCAATCTTCGCTACCTCGGCGTCGGCCCCGGCGAGTCGCAGATCATCAAGGACGTTCCCGCGACCCGCGATCTCCTCGGGCTGAAATAACAACCGGGGCGGCCCACCCCGGTTTTGCTGACGTCCGTCGGGTCACGGAGGTGAGAGCGCTCAGCCGCGTTTCTTCACGAGCCCGAGTTCCTTCTTGATGTTATGGACGCTGGGCAGCGAGACGTCGATGGCCTTGGCAATTTGCGCACCGGTCTTGCCGGCTTGCACTAAGCTTTTGAGTTTCTGCTTCATTTCCGGAGTGATTTTCGTGCGCTTGCGTCGCGTCTTGGGGGATTTCTTGCCACTCTGACCCGACCCTCCCTTGTCCGCGGCGCGCAGCGCCTTGATAAGTTCGTTCATCGTCTTGAACCCGAACTTGGCCGGCAGGGCGCGCAGCTTGCCCTGCGTCCCGGCCAGTTGTTTTTCCAACGAGGCGACCATTCTTTGATATTTCGCCAGTGTGTGCAGTTTATTTGTGACCATAGCCGGTTCATATACGTAATTAATGGCGATCGGCAAGTGCGTATCCGCGGCAGAACTCACCCGGTGATCAGCGGAGACCGGACGACCCTTCCCTAGAAGTCCTGCAACCGCGCCTCGCCCCTTCCTCGCGCCGGCTCAATGCGCGTCAGGATTTCACCGAGCAAATAAATCGAACCGGTCACCAGAACCGTGTCGTCCGGTCCGCCGGCCGCACAACGGTGCGCGTCGGGAAAAACACCTTCTAACGACGCCCGTCGCAACAGGTGACGCGAATCCGCCGGCGTGCACGCCTCCATCTGCCCGTAAGTGCAGGCCCGCTCCATCTTCGGCGGGACCAGATGAATTTCTTTGGCGTATCGCCCGAGCACTTCCAGCAACGCCCTCGCACGAAATTCACCCAGCACACCGGTGACAACGACCGGTTTGCGCCCGGTCGCCGCGACGAGTTGTCGTAAATTTACCTCCAGGGACTGTGCGCCCTCGGGATTGTGCGAGGCGTCGAGTATTAGCGATCGTCCGCCAATGGTGGTGCGCTGCCAGCGCCCCGGCCACGAAACTTGCTGCAGCCCGCGGCTCACAACATCGGCGCTCAACCGCCAGTTGGCCGGCAACAGTTGCGCCACCAACGCGGCGGTCGCGGCATTCCAGCGCTGGTAGTCGCCCGCGAGATTCGTCGTGGGATGATTGGCCAGCGTCTCGCCGAAAATCTCCCGCACCGAGTGCACCGGAGCGTGGCGTTCGCAGGCAATCTCGCGAATCACCCGCTCAGCCTCGCCGGGCATGCGGCCCAGCACGACGGGGCGTTCCACCTTGATGATCCCCGCCTTTTCGCGAGCGACCTGGGTGATCTCGTCACCGAGCAACTCGCAATGATCGAGCCCGATCGAGGTAATGACGGCCATCTCCGGTCGCACGACATTGGTGGCGTCGAGCCGGCCGCCGAGGCCAACCTCGACGATGGCGACATCGACCTGCTTCCGCTTGAACTGCAGGAAGGCCATCGCCGTCATGAACTCAAAGAAACTCGGTCGCTCGTCGGGTTGCCGCGCCGCCAGTCGCTCCGCGATCGGCTGCAACTCGCGCGTGTAAGTCACGATCTCGTCCTCCGTGAGCAACTGCCGCGTGATCTGCACGCGCTCACCGAGCCGGACTAGGTGCGGCGACGTGTAGAGTCCGGTGCGCCAGCCGGCCGCGTGGAATATCGCATCGAGCATCGCGGCGACCGAGCCTTTGCCATTGGTGCCGGCCACATGGATCACCGGGTAGTCCCGCTCGGGGTTGCCGAGCGCAGCGGCCAATCCCTGCATCCGATCGAGCCCGAACTTCGGACCGGCGGCCTTCAGCGCGTAAAGGAATTCCGTCACCGACGCATAGTCGGTCAGGCGCGGCGGCGGCATCGTGCGAACCGCGTTAAGTGGCCGCGACCGCCACGGGCACCGGGAACGGGGCGGTCGTGGGCACCCTTCGCGATTGGTATTTGTGCAGATGGAGAACCTGCAACAATGCGGCGAGACGGTCGCGCAGCTCGGTGCGCGGGACGATCTGGTCGATCAGCCCGTGCTTAAGCAGGAATTCCGCCGTCTGGAAACCCGGCGGCAGCGTCTGCTTGGTGGTCTCCTTGATGACGCGCGCCCCGGCAAAGCCAATCAGGGCACCGGGCTCAGCCAAAATGACATCACCGAGCGTGGCGAAACTCGCGGTGACACCGCCGGTCGTCGGATACGTGAGGATCGAGATGAACGGCAGTTTCGCCGCCGCCAGCCGCCCGAGCGCCGCACTGGTCTTGGCCATTTGCATGAGGCTGAAAATGCCTTCCTGCATCCGGGCACCGCCGGAGGAACTGATGATGAGGCACGGGATTTTTTTCTTCAACGCCCGCTCGGCCGCCCGTGTGATCTTCTCGCCCACCGCGGCGCCCATGGCCCCGCCGCAGAATCGAAAATCCATTACAGCCAGTGACACCTCGATCCCGTGTATCTTGCCCGTGCCGCAAATCACCGCCTCCGGTAGCCCGCTCTCCTTCTCATATTTCTTGATCCGGTCCGGATAGGCGGCCGAGTCGACAAACTTCAGCGGGTCGGCAGACTTCACATTCGTGTCGAACTCCGTGAACGTCCCGTCGTCGACCATGCTCTTGATGCGTTCGCGTGAGCCGATCGGGAAATGGTAGCCGCTCTTCGGGACCACCATCAGGTTGTCCTCGAGATCCTTGTTGAAGATGATCTCCCCGGAAACGGGGCACTTGGTCCACAGGCCCTCCGGGATGTTCTTCTTTTTCTTGGTGGAAGTGGTGAGCTTGGGCTTGGAAAAATGTGTCATAGGTGAATCAACCGTGTCCGAAAGTGACGACGTCGAGGTTTAGCGCGCCCGCGCGGCGGAGCACGGCGGCGCAGGCATTGAGAGTGGAGCCCGTGGTGAAAACATCGTCGACGATGACGTAACGTTGCGCGGGTTGTATGGCTGCGCCAGAGGCCAAGGCAAAGGCATTTTTCAAATTCTTCTGGCGGGCCGCCCTGTCGTAGTGGGTTTGCGATTCGGTGTCGATGACGCGGCGGAGCAGCAGCTCGACACGCGCCTGTCCGTCAGTGGCTTGCACCGCGCACTCGGCGAGCAACTCGCTTTGGTTGTAAGTGCGCTCGCGTCGCTTGCGCGGATGCAGCGGCACGGGCACGAGCACCGCTCCGCACAGATAATCCGCGTAGCCCGGTGCCGCGCGCATCAGCACCACGACGTCCTCCAACACTTGCAGGCCGTGGTGATATTTCAGCGCATGCACCAGCGCCCGCCCCGGTCCCTTGAGCAGCACCGCCGTCTTGCCCTGCCCGAACTCCGGCACGAGGGCCTCACAGTGCGGACACAACCGGTTCGCCTCCATCTCACCGAAGAACGGATGCCCGCACGTCGTGCAGTGCGGCTCGGCGACGAGGTGCAATTGCCGCTCGCAGGATGGACAGAGGTGCCGCAGCGCACCGTCTTCGACGAGCCCCTCGCAATGCACACAGCAGCGCGGAAACACCACATCGAGGGCGTCCCGCCAGCGGCTTTGCAGGGTCTCCTTCATCGTCGCACTCAATAGAAAACTTTCCGCAAAAACAATCCCTGCGGTGGCGCGGTCTGCACCGCCGCCGTGCGCTGGCCGGACTTGAGCATCGCGGCGATATACTCCGGCGTCAGCTTGCCCTGTCCAACTCCCAGGAGCGCTCCGACCAAACTGCGCACCATCTTGTAGAGAAACCCGTCGGCCTCCAAAGTGAACCGCACCGTCCGGCCGCGGCGCACGATCTCCAGTCGGCGCAACTCGCGCACGGTCGTCTCGCGTTCCGTGCCGTTGTTCGCCGAGAACGCCTTGAAGTCGTGCCGGCCGCGGAGCACAGCCGCCGCCTTCTCCAGCGCCTTCCAATCGATCTCGCGCTTGAACGACCAGCAATAGCGCGTCGCGAACGGACCGGCCTCACCGAGATAAACGTGATAGCGGTAAGTCTTTCCCTGCGCATCGAAACGGGCGTGAAAATTCGCGCGCGCGCGCCGCAGGCTCTTGATCTGGATTGCGTGACCGAGACCACCCTGCAACGCCGTGCGAAGTTTCTCCGAGCCGTGCGTCCACTCGCCATCGAAATGAAAAACCTGCCCGAGCGCGTGCACACCTGAGTCGGTCCGTCCGCTGCCGTGGACGCGCACGTCGCGCGAGAAAATCCTCTGCAGTTGCCGCTCGATCACGTCCTGGATCGCCCGGCCGCTCGCCTGACTCTGCCAGCCCTCGAACGCGCTGCCGTCGTAGGCGCAGACGCATTTCCAGCGCATGGTCGGGGTTGGTTTGGTCAAGGGCATTGCCCGCATGCTGCGGGGCCCGCGGGCGCGCGGCAAGTCGGAGATGCATCCAACTAAACTCGCGGAAAAGAGTTGTGCGCCGCCGGTCGGTCGCGGCAAATTGCGCCTTGGTGAGTCACCCGCATTACCGGCACATCATCTGGGACTGGAACGGCACGCTGCTCGACGATCTCGATTACTGCATCGGCATCATGAACGGCATCCTGCGCCGCCGCCAGTTGCCGGAGATGGACCGCGCGCGCTACCACGACATCTTCGATTTTCCGGTCCAGCGCTACTACGAGCGCCTCGGCTTCGACTCGGCCAAGGATACTTTCCACACGCTGAGCGTCGAGTTCATCGCCGGCTACGACGCCAACCGTTGGGACTGCGCGCTGCACCCCGCCGCCCGCCCCACGCTCGCCGCCGTGCGCGCCGCTGGCGTGACCCAGTCCATCCTGTCGGCCTACCGCGAGGCCACTCTGAAGGAAATCGTCGGCCACTTCGGACTCACTCCGCACTTCAGCCACCTCGCCGGCCTCGACGACATCTATGCGCACAGCAAGACCGAGCTGGGCCGCACCCAAATCGCGGCGCTCGGCCTCCCCTCGGATGAAATCGTCCTCATCGGCGACACCGTGCACGACCTCGAGGTCGCGCGCGAACTCGGTGTCGACTGCGTGCTCATCGCCGCCGGCCATCACCCTTTCGCGAAGCTCCGCCGCCACCACGACCGCGTGCTCCACACTCTTGCCGAGTTGCCGACGGTTTCCGGTCTGGAGTTTCTCGCTTAACCCTGCTCGGGCAGCGTCGGCGGGATTTGCTGATCGAGAAAATCCTGCAGGATCAGACACGCCGCGCGTGAGTCGATCAGGCCGCTGTCGCGCACCCCGCGACGGTCCTTCTTCGCGATCGATGCCTCCGCCGTGTAACTCGTCAGCGTCTCGTCGACCAAGTGAACCGGCAGGCCGAAGTCCGTTTTGAGCTGCGTGACGAATGTGTCGACCTCCTTCGCTTTGAAACCCGCCGAGCCGTCCATGTTGAACGGATAGCCAACAACGAGGTCGGTGACTTGGCGCTGCCGGATGACCTCGCCCAATTTCGTCCAGCGGACCGCCGGGTCCCCGTGGACCA
>JANXWT010000254.1 GCA_025351035.1 Opitutia bacterium
CGCTCATTTCTTCAACTCCTGCTCCTTGAGCATCCGCGCCTGCGTCTCGCGCGCGACTTTGTATTCGGCGGCGCAGCCGAGCTTCTCCAGCAGTTGATGGAAACGCGGAGTTTCGCGCACGGGATCAAAAACGGGCTCCCAGTAGAGTTGCTGCCAGAAAATCGTCGGGAATTTTTCGAGCAATGGATATGCCTCCTCCTTCCGGCCCAGCATGAGCAGGATCACCCCGCTGGCGAAGCTGTCCGGATATTGCCGCAGCAATTCCGCGGTCCAGCTCTCGCGATCAGCGAGCGAGCCGAGCGTTTGCAGACACCAGACCGCCTCATTGGCAATCTGTGGATCGCTGCCGGTCCGGGAGCTCTCCAAATAGGCCCGCAGCGCGACTTCGGCCTCGGGCTTGCGGCCGAGTTCCAGCAGGAGCCGGGCGCGCCGCAACGAGAGTCGGGCTGAACCAGTGGGCGTCAGCGTCGCCGCCCGTTCGATCAAGGGCAGCGCCTCACCGTAGCGGCGGACGTGCATCAATTCCCACGCGAGGTCCCAGAGGATGTAGGGCGAAAGCGGCTCGAGCTCCATGGCCCGCCGATAGGCAACGATCGCCAGGTCGAGCCGGCCGCGCGTCACCATGAGGTCGCCATGCCAGTCGACGACCAGCGCATTGTTCGGTTCGAGCACCAGCGCGCGGCTAGATTCTTCCTCGGCCTCAGCGAACCGCCGGTCTTCCATCGCGATCTTCCCGAGCGTCGCATGCGGCTCACCCAGCGTCGGATCGAGCTCGATCGCCCGTTTCGCCTCCCGCGCGGCGAGGGCAAATCGCTCGCTCATCGACTCGCCTCCACCCTTGCGATACGCGGCTTCGATGGCCAAGAGGCTGGCCAGCGCCGCATGCGCCGGAGCCCAGTCCGGATCCAGCGCCACGGCCCGGTTGAACAACTGACCAGCGCGGGCAAAGCCCTCCGTCGTGCGCAAAACCCAGAAAGACCGGCCCTCCAGCAACGCCGTGAGCGCCTCCGGATTCACCTGATGGGGCGCACGCGCCGCCACGCCCATTTTCAACGAAAGATTTTTCGCGATCAGCCCGGCGATCTCGTCCTGCACCGCAAAGATATCCTTCAGGTCGCGGTCGAGCGAGCCGGAGGACCACACCACTTCGTCGGTCGCAGCGCGGATGAGCTGGGCCGAGATGCGCACCCGGTCACCGGCCCGCCGCACGCTCCCCTGCACCAGATAACTCACGTTGAGTTGCTGGCCGATCTCGGCCGACTTCACCTGCTTGCCCTTGAAATAAAAACCCGAGGACCGGCCCCGCACCGTCAGTCCCGGAATTTTCGCCAGCACGTTGAGCAGCTCCTCGCTGATGCCATCGGAAAAATATTCGTTGCCCTTGTCGTCGGAGAGATTGGCGAACGCGAGGACGGCGACGGACTTGTCGTCAATCTTTGCGGGGGTCGCGATCGGCCCGGCGCGGTCGTGTTCAATCGCTGCCGTCTGCTCGGAGATGAGGCGTTGCATTCGGGGGTCCGCGCGTATGGCGGTCAACCATGGGCCATACAGCAACTCGCCGCGAATCTCGCCGCGCAAGCTGACGGGGGCAGTAGGCCAGGCCCGTTCCAAGCCCTGGATCGCCTGTTCGTTTTCCTCCACCGCAACCAGCAGTATCGCATCGAACCAAGCGTTCGGCTCGGCCTCGAGCTCCCGATAGAGTTTGCGGGTTTTCAGGGCCTCCGCCTTTTGGCCGGTCAAAGCCTGCAGGACGCCCTTCCAATACAGCAGGAGCGGCTGATTGGGATTTCCAGCCAGCCTGTTCTCCACCAACAACAACGCCTGCCGCCACTCCGCCGATGCGGCGGTTGGCCGTCCGGCCAGTTGCAACGCAGCTCCCGTCAGGAAGCCTTTAGGCCGGACCTCAAATCCTTCCTCCAGGAAATCCCGGGGCGATTTCTGCAGCACCTGCAGGGTTTTTTCGCCCTCGCCGAGTCGCAGCCAGATTTCCGCCGCCGAGTTGATCATGCTGTCCTCCTGCATGAGCTGGGGAGGGATTTTCCCCAGAATCCGGCTCGCGGCCGCCAGCTCGGAACGGAAAAATCCCACCAGAACCAGCTGGTAGTAGTAAGCCAGCTTGGTCGGCGAACGCTGCAGCACCCGCTCCAGCACCGCTTCTTCCTCACGATAGCGTCCCAGATGAGACAGTATATAGGCCAGGAGGGACTGTGCTTGCGGATCTTCTTCGAGCAACCCGGCGGACTGGCGCAGCGTCGCCAAAGCCTCTTCGTCGCGCCCATTGTTCGCCAAGTTGGCCGCCAGACTCCGCCACAAACGCTTGTCGGCGGGAGCCTGCTGGATCAGCCGGCGGAGCAATCGTTCGGCTTCCCCGGGATCATTGTTCACCTCCAGGTAGGTCGCCAGGGCCAAGCCCGTTTCGATCGAATCCGGTGCCAGCCGGCCGGCCCGCTCGACTTGGGTCTTCGCGGTTTCCCGGCGTTCGGGCGTCATCTCATATTTGGCCCGCAAGATGAGCGCCGAAACCCGAGCCGCCGTGGCCCAAGCTTCGCCGTCGGTGGCATCCAAGGCCACCGCGCGACGGGTGAATTCATCCGCCAGCCGGAAATTCTCCCGCCCCGCCATCAAATCGTCGTCGATCAAAGCGCGCGCCCGGACAACCAGCTGACGTGACTCGGAAATCGGCGCCGGGACCGGCACAGCCGCCAGCGGCAGTTTCGGGACGACTTCCCCGCGGGAAAACCACGCGATGGCACCGGCCACGATGCCGAGGCACACCACGGCAACCCCAGCATAAACTTTCCAGCCCGGCTTGGGAAGCGCGGCGCCCCGTGCCAATGGCTCCGGCGTGCCGGCGCTACGTTCCGCGCCAGCCGCTGGCTGCTTCAGGGCGCTGGTGCGGTGCGACCAGAGCTTGAGGAAACGCTGCAACACGTCCGCGGATACGACGCCGCCAGGGAGTTTCGTCCATTGCACCGTGCGGAAACGGTCGGGCACGAGCGCGTCGGAGTCCTTCGTGCCATCGACCACGATCGGTAAAATAAATGCCACGCCCGAGGCGATGCTGCGCGCCCGCTCGGCGGCCATGTCCCACTCCAGCCGGAAATAACCCTCTTCCCTCGCCTGCGTGTTGGCGGAAATGACGGCGATGAAGAGCACACACTCCTTGATCTGCCGGCGGATCTTGGCATCCCACTCGTCGCCGTGCTCGAGCCCGCCGTCCGCGTCGAACCACACCTCCACGCCGGCCGCGCGCAGCGCCTCGCAGATGCGTTTCGCCACCTCCGCGTCCTGCGACGCGTAGGAGAGAAAAACGGCTTTGTTGGCGGCGACACTCATAGTTTGTTGAGGCCGGCACGGGCGTTGCGCTGACGGATTTCGCGAAGCTCGTTTAATTGGGGCTGATCGAGAATAGGTCGGGTCATCGGGTTGGCCGCAATCACCTCGAGATCGATCTGCTCAATCCAGACCAACGACGGATCGTGCTGGTCGCTGGCGCGTTGCAACCAGACCAACGCCTGGTCGGCTTCGCCCAGCAATAGATAGAGGTAGCCGAGGTAGGCGGGAGGAACTTGCCCCTTGTCGGTCATCGCCGAAGCCAGCGTGAGCAGCCGGCGCGCTTCAGCCGTGTCTTTCTCCATGATCGCGCAATGGGCCGCGGTCAGGTGCAGCATGCCCTCGCCTTCCTGCATGTTCTGCCGGGCCAGCGCGAGCATCCGGTGCATCTCGTCAAACCGGCCGGCGCGGCCCGCCGCCAGGAGACCGGGCATGTAACTATCGAGAGTCCGCGGCGAGATGGCGATCGTCAGATTGGCCCAACGGATGGCCTCGGCATAGCGCCCCCCGACCAGGTTGCTGTAGCCGAGATCCCAGTGGGTGACGGGACTGAGGGGATCGAGTTCCCAGACGCGTTGCTTGTCCTTGAGGCCCTGGACCACATCGCCCGCCATACGGTGACAATCACCCAGGCAATTCCAGGTCCACGAATCGTTGGGGGCCAGGTCCCGGGCCCGGGCAATCCCGGCCGTGCCCTCTTCCCACCGCCAGTCAAATTGAAAGGCCGCCCAGCCGATCACCGTCAGGGCCTTCGCGTTCTGCGGGTCGAGCTTGAGGGCGCGGCGCGCCGCTTGGGTCGCGCTGGCCGACATCTCGCGCGCCTGGGCTCCGGTCACGTAGGCATAGTTGGGCAGCACCACACCCGCTTGCGCCCGCCCGACCAGGGCGGGGACGTAGTCCGGATCGATTGCCAGCGCGGCCTCAAACAGGCGGATGGCCTCGCGGAGGTTGACCTCGCCGCGCTTGGCAAACGCGCCCTGCGCCTGCAGGTAGATCGTGTAGGCCTCGATCTTGGTCGTGGTCAGATGCGGCAGCTCGGCCTCCCCGAGCAGGCTGCCTTTCACGACGCCGAGGATGTTCTTCGCGATCTCATCCTGCACCGCGAAGATGTCCTTCAGCTCGCGGTCGTAGGTCTCGGACCAGACATGGAAACCGTCGGCCGCCTTGATGAGCTGAGCGGTGATGCGGACCTTGCTGCCAGCCTTGCGCACGCTGCCCTCGACGACGTAGGCGACGCCGAGTTTCTGGGCGATCTCGGGGATGGGCACATTCTGGCCCTTGAAAGAGAACGATGAGGTCCGCGCCGTCACCTTCAGCTTTGGCACCTTCGCCAGGACGTTGAGCAGTTCCTCGGAAATGCCGTCGGAGAAATACTCGTTGGCCTTGTCGTCACTGAGGTTCGCGAAGGCCAGCACCGCGACGGATTTTTGATCGAGCGCAACTTCGGCGGCCACCGGTTGGGCTTGGTCGAGCGACGCGAACTCTTTCAGCAGCGCCTGGATTTCCGGTGCCTCCAACATGCCGGCGAAACGCGGGTCGAGCCGCAGCGACGCGGGCGTGAACGGAAACCCATTGGGCAACACGAATAATTTTCTCAGCCACTCCGCCATGGATCCGAAATCACCCAGCACGCCGTAAGTTTGTGCGATCGCTATGACCTGCGCGCCCCAATAGATACTGGGCACTCGCCCCTTCAGCAGTGGTTCGACGAACCCGAGTTCGCTGCGGGCGTCGGTGGCGCGTCCGGCGCACGCGAGAGTGAGGGCCAGCACGAGATGCAATTCCTCGTTGTCGGCGTCGGTCGCGAGTTCCGCTCTCAGCAGGCGCTCGGCCTCGCGAAACTGGGCGAGAGCGGCGTCGGCGCGTCCGGCGCGGTGGTGCGCCAGCCCGGCCAGTAACGAGCGCGGGCCGTGATAGGTGCGATCATAAAGCATGGACTCCGGCACACGCGCCAGTTCCTGCAACGCCTCGTCCCAGTGTTGCCCGGCCATCGCCAGCAGCCAGCGCGCGTGAATGACGCGGTGCACGGTGCGTCCTTCGGGCGGCACACGGGCCAGCACCTCCGTGGCGGCAGACAAGTCGGCCCGCAAATAATATTTCGATTCGAAAAGCGTGTAGATCGCACGCGTCCCGGTGACATTGCGATCGGCCGCTGCCGCCTCGGCCCACTTCTCGGCTTCCATGGGCTGACGCCGGGTGAGGTAAAACTGCGCGATGATCCAGTTAGGGTAAACCGCCTTGGGCTCGGTGGCGAGCCACGCCTCAGCGATGTGCTTGGTGTCTTCGAAGTCGTAGGCCTGCCACGAAGTAACCAGGTCCGCGTAGCGCGTGAGGGCATCTGGCGGCAACGCGGCTACGGCGCGGCTCACGTGCGGTCGGCCCGCCAGCGGATCGCCGCCGCGGCTGATCATCGCGTTGAGGTGCATGCCGAGCGCAAGCTCGGCGAGTGGCGAGTCGGGGGCAAGGCGCCGCGCGTGCTCGGCGGCAGCCTTGCCGGCCTCGAGCGGCTTGGTGCCTGAGTCAATGTTTCGCGTGACCTGCAGGCTGTTGGTGATGCTGCGGAGCGCCCACGCGTCCGAATCTTCGGGATTGGCCTGGATAATCCGATCCAGTGTCGGCGAGAGCGCCTCGAGGTCGCCCTTCTGCCAGCGATCGGGGATGAGCCGCGCGCGAATGCGTGCAGTCTCGGGGGATCCGGCCGAGGCCGCCGGGGACGGCGACGCCATAGGAGCCGAGCCCATTTTTTCTTTTTGCTGCCACGGAGACCAAATCATCAGCGCTGCGATGACCGCCGCTCCAAGAATCGTCGGCCCGAGCCAGCGTGGAAAAGATTTTCGCGGAGCCGCCGATCTCGGCCGCAATTTTCCCTCACCCTCGCGGCGCAAGGCCGCTCCCGCCGGTTCGCCCCCGAGTAATTTTTTCACCCGCTGCGCGAACGCCGCGCTCCCCTCTCCGTCGGGCAACCTGGTCCACTGCACCGCGAGGAAAGAATCGGGCACGAGCGCATCGCGATCGCTCGTCCCGTCAATCGTCACCGGCAGGAGAAACGGCGTGCCTTTCGCCATCAGATGCGTGCGTTCGTCCGCGAGTTTCCACTCGAGCCGGAAATACGCCTCGCGGCGGCCTTGAGTCGCCTTGGAAATTACCGGAATCAGCAACGCGCATTCGCGAATTTGTTTCCGGATTTTCTGGTCCCACGCATCACCGCCCGTGAGTTCGTTTTGATCGAACCACACCTCGACGCCGGCCGCGCGGAGCGCGTCGCAAATGCGCCGCGCCGCCTCCGCGTCTTGCGAGGCGTAGCTCAGAAAAACTGCACTGGGTGTCGAATCGCTCAATGGGGCCGCTTATTCGCCTGCCTGTTTGCGCGCATCACTCACCCACTGGAACAGTTCTTTGCTCGGGATGAGTTGTTGCGCCTCCACCGACAATCCGCCGAGCACACCGAAGGCCTCGTCGAGCAAGGCGCGGCGTTGGGCGCGGCCAGCCTCGTCTTTGCCTTGAGCCCGCGACAATTGATAAAGGGCGCGGGCAAAATTCTGCCGGAAGCCGGTTTCGGTGGCACCGTTGGTCTGCTCCGCCCGATAATAAGTCAGCGCTTCGTTGAACTGGGCCAGCGCCTCGTTGCGCTGCCCGGATTCCAGCAACGCCTGGCCCAGCCGAACCTTGGCCCGGGCCGCTATTTGGTTCACGGCCGTCAAGTCCCGCTGTTGCTCCAGCTCCCGATCGACAAAGCTGCTCCGGGCTGCGGTCACGGCCTCTTCGGGCCGCCCCAGTCGGAGCGCCGACTCGGAGAGTATCGCCCGACTGCGGCGCGCAGCGGAGGCGCGGAAACTGCGGTTGCCCTCGTTCGCCTCCTTGATCTTGCCCAACTGCTCGGCGACGTCGGCGGCCCGCGCGTGCATGGCGGCATAATCGCCCTCGGCCGCGAGGATTTCGCCTTCCGCCAAGAGGTGGTTCAAGGCGCCGATTTGCTGCAGCTCCGGATTGATATTGCGCTGCTTCACCAGCAATTGGCCGACTCGCCTACTCTCCACGAGCGCGGCGCGCGCCGTGCGAAAGTTGCCCTGCTGGGCCTCCAGACTGGTAATCGATTGCCAGGCTTCGAGCAGACTGATGTCGGTGCCGGTCTTGTTCCGCGGATCTTTTTCCCGCGCCGTCGCCTCGCGGTATTGCCGCAGCGCGTCAGCCACCCGCCCCTGCGCCAGCATGACGTCACCGAGGTCGGCATTGCTTTGGTTCCAATCGCGCCAAGCGAGATTGTCCGCCGGGTTGAACAGCGCGTAATATTTCGCCGCTTCCAGCTCCGTCGTGAAACAGGCCTCGGCCTCCGCGAACTGATGGCGGGTCAGCGCCACCGTGCCGAGCACGTTGGCCGAATAGAAGCGGTCGATCATCGCCTGCAAATCACCCGGCCGACGCTCCAGGACTTTCTCGGCAATTTCGCCGACGATGGTGGCCAGCCGCTTGGCCTCATCGAGCCGCCCGAGAACAAAAGCCAGGCGCGCCTGCGTGTCGGTCGCATCGCCATAGGAGGAGGCGGCCGCGAGATCGCTCAGATCCAGTGCGCCGAGGTCGGCGAGAATTTTCCGCGACTCCTCCGCGGTCTCGATCCCCACTTCCCGTTTCTGGAGGTGGGGCAGGATCGCGAGAATTTCCCCGAGCGCCAGTTTCGCGGTGCGGCTGGCCCGGCCCGAGGCCACCAGGGGCCGCAGCAAGGCCGCCACTTCCTCCACTTCTTTTTTCTGCTGGAAGAAGGAATTTCCGCCGACGATCTTGGAACCAATGGCGAGCGCCAGAGCCGTGGTGACCTCGTCGCTGTTGCCGTTCTCGGCGCGCATTTGCTCGAAAATTTTCCGCGCTTCGTCGGACACCTTGGCGGCCTCGGCCACCTTGGCGCTGATCGTCAGCGCACTCGCTTTGCGCACGAGCGCCATGCCGCGATAGAGCTTCGTCTGCGGCGTCACAAGTTCGCGCGGCAAGCCGTCGTAGTAGGCCACGGCCTTGTCGGCCAGCTTGCCCACGATCTCGACGCGACCGGTGGGCTTCAGCTCCTCGTAGAAATCGTCGATGAGAAACCCGACCAATTTCTCCGCCTCGGCGCGGGCCTGCAGCGCGAGCCGGCGCGACGCCTGGGCCTGCGCATCGGCTTCGCGGGCGCGCTGGAGATTGATCCAACCGAAGACGGCACTGCCCGCCGCGAGCAGCATGAGCACACTGGCCACGGCGGCCACGCTGCGCGCGCGCACGAGCGCACGCTGGGTCGCCGCCTCGCGCTCCTTCTGCAAGGCAAGCTGGCGCCTGGATTCCACCAACTCCTCGCGCTTGTGCCGCACCGCACGGCTCGCACCGATGACACTGCACAACACATCGTGCGTGATCTCGACACGCCGCATGTCGAGCCGATCCTCGACGCGCAACAACCGGCGGTCGACGAGGGCGGCGAGCGCTTCGGGCGCGGCGCCGGCGGCGATGAATCCTTTGCGCACGCGTTCTTCGGCCACGCTCTCGCGGAAACCGGAGTCGGTCAGCATCTCGTCCTCGATGAAGATCCGCACGCACGCGGGCTGGTCGGCGAGGACGCGTTCGTAGAATTCGGACAGAATCGTGTCGCGCGAACCGGCCAGCAGGTTGGCCGAGATCTCCGCCTCGCCTTTCGCGAGCCGGGTGTTGTTGAGTTCGCGGCAAATCAGACTGAGCAGCGAGGGCTCGACTTCGGCGCGGGCGAGATCGGCCCCGCCGGCGACGAAGCGCACGACGGCCTCGGCCACCGCCTCGCTCACGAGGTGCGGCGCGGGTGCGCGCACGGCGGCGACCGCCTGCGGTCCGGTCATGCGCGCGAGGCGCATCCGGTTTTGCGTGACCGACGGCATCTGCGCCTTCAGCCCCTCGAGGTGCGCGAGGTAGTCCTCACGCAGCGAAATCAAGATGCGATAGTCGGCGCGGGCGAAGTCAAAACGCGCGGCATCGGCTTCATCGCGGTCAATCCGCCCCTCGAGTGCCACCGGCGGGCGGTTCTCGACGAGGTCGGCGAGATCGGCGAGAAATTCCTGCGCGCGCTTGCGTCCGGCATCGTCGCTCTGTGCAAGGGTGAAGATTTCCTCGAACTGGTCGAAGATGAGAATCGGGATGAGCGTGCGGCCGGCGGCGTCCTTGAGCACATCGTCGCGGTGGTGGAGAAATTCCCACAACGTCTCGCCGGCGACGGCCGTGCCGCTCTGCGTCCAGGAGCCCGCGGCCTCAGTGGCGCGGAAGACCGCACGCTTGATCTGCTCGGCGGGCGGCGGTGAATGCGGATCGTAGTCCAGGCGCACATAGACGGGGCAGAAGCCCTCGGGGCGCAGGCGCGGCACGAGCCCGGCTTGCAAAATGGAAGTTTTGCCGAGTCCGGACTGGCCGAACAGGATGGTGAGGAGCTTGCGCTGCACACGGCGGCCGAGCTCGCCGGCCTCCTCCTCGCGGCCGTGGAAATAGCCGCGGGTCTCTTCCGTGAAGGAGAC
>JANXWT010000257.1 GCA_025351035.1 Opitutia bacterium
ATTGGACGGTGCGGAGCTGGATGGAGTCGATGCGGCGATGGTCTTCCATCTGCACATCGGAGACGATGACAAGTTTGTCGCCGGATCTGACCCGCCCCAGATTCACGAGCGAGGCGATGGCGCGCTCGATGGTGCTCTCGGGATCGATGAAAGGCGCAAGCAAATAAGGCTCGACCGAGCGGACCAGCTTGAGCTGCCGGAAAGTTACGAGGTTGTCCGTCACGGCGAGGATATTGGCGCGGGCCGGGCGGTGGGCAGAGAGGCCGGCGGCGGCGGTGCCGTGCTTGGTAAAGGCGAGGAGAACGGAACCGGCGACCTCGTTGGCGAGCACGACGGCGGAGCGGTAAATCTTCATGCGTTCGCCGAGAAACACCGCGGGCTCGGGGAAATCGTCGGCGAGTTCCTCCTCGATGCGGACAGCGATGGTCTTGAGCACGGCGACGCTTTCGAGCGGGTAGCGGCCGACGGTTGTCTCGCCGGAGAGCATCACGCAATCGGCCTGTTCAAAGACCGCATTGGCGACGTCGGTGATCTCGGCCCGCGTCGGCATCGGCTGGCCGATCATCGATTCGAGCATGTGCGTGGCGATGATGACGGGTCGACCGATCGCGAGGCAGGCCTTGACCGCGCGGCGCTGGATGACGGGGAGTTCCTCGAACGGCACTTCGATGCCGAGGTCGCCGCGCGCCACCATCAACGCGTCGGTGGCGTTGATGATCTCGTCGAGGTTGTCGATGGCGGACTGGTCCTCGATCTTGGCGACGATGCGGGCGTGGGAGTGGTGTTCCCGGAGGAAGGTGCGGAGCGACGCGATGTCGGCGGCTTCGCGGACGAAGGAGAGGGCCACGAAGTCAATGCCTTCCTCGATGCCGACGAGGGTGTCGCTGCGGTCTTTGTCGGTAAAAGAGGGGAGGTTGACATGGATACCGGGGAGGTTGATGTGGCGGCGCGAGGAGAGCTGGCCGGGCGTGAGCACCCGGCAGCGGATGTGGGCGTCGTGCTTCTCCAATACTTCGAGGCGGATGAGCCCGCTGTCGACGAGCACGGTGTGGCCGACTTGAATGTCGTTGATGAGATTCCGGTAGTTGACGTCGACGGAACGAACTTCCTCGGAGCGTTCCCGCTCGGCCCCGGGCTTGACGGTGAAGTCGAAGATTTCACCGGCCTTCAGCTCGAAAGGCACGGTGAGATCGCCGGTGCGAATCTCGGGCCCCTTGATATCCATCATCACGGCGACTTCACGGCCGGCGGTGAGGCTGGTGCGGCGGATCCGGCGGATGATTTCGCGGGTCCAGTCATGCGTGGCGTGCGCCATGTTCAGCCGGATGACGTCGACCCCGGCGGTGATGAGCTGCCCCAGCATCTCTTCGCTTTCGGTGGCCGGCCCGAGCGTGACGATAATCTTGGTGCGGCGGTGGGAAGCGGGGACCATGGGCGCGCAGTGAAGCCGGTGCCGGGCCGCGCGGCAAAGCAAAAGCCGGCGGCGGCGAGCTTGGGCGCGGGGAAATTCTTGGTGCAGTGGCGCGTATTTCCGCTACGCCTTGGGCGATGAGTTCCACGCCCCCTCTGGAAAGTCAGGCCCGGCGTCCGCCTCTTCCGCCGGGCTACCGCGCGCGGCGCGGGCTCAACTGGGCCGTCGTCGGTCTGATGTATACGAGCTATTATCTGTGCCGCTACAATTTCTCCTACGCGAACAAGGCAATCACCGACGAGTTTCATTTTACGAAGTCCGACATCAGCACGATCCTGTTTTGGAACTTTCTCGCGTATGGGTGCGGCCAGATCCTCAACGGCCTGTTCACCGATCGTATCGGCGGCAAGAAAGCGATGCTCCTCGGCGCGGTCGGCACGGTGGCGACGAACCTGCTCTTCGGGGCCGCTTCGTTTTGGGGGTTGCTGTCGCTCTTCTCGCTGCTCTGGGGAATCAACGGCTATGTGCAGGCGTTCGGGTCCCCCGGGTTCATCAAGATCAACTGCGCCTGGTTCAGCCAGAGCGAGCGCGGCACCTTTGCGGGCATCTTTGGGTGCATGATCAACCTCGGCCGGCTCTTCGCGAACAAACTTTTGCCCGCGTTGCTCGCCGGTTTCACCTTTCTGGGTATGTGGAATATCCCCGCGCAGCACTGGCGGTGGCTGTTCTTCATTCCGTCGGGCGTCGCGACGCTCGTGGCCATCGTGCTGGCGATCGTCGTCAAGGACACGCCGGAGGAGTGCGGCTACAGAAACGTTTTTGCGGGTGAGGCCGACCACGCCGAGCTTGATGTGCGCAGCGAGCTCCGGGTCGTGTTCCGACAGATCATCAGCAACCATGTCGTCTGGATCATGGCGGTCGCGTATGCCTGCACCGGCGCGGTGCGGCAGTCGATCGACCAGTGGTTCCCCGTGTATTTTCAGGAGGTGCATCATCTCCCCATGACGGGGTCGCAGTTCCAGTGGCTCGGTTTCCTGATTCCGTTCGTCGCGTCGGCCGGATCACTGCTCTCGGGGTGGGCGTCCGACCGGTTCGCAAACTCGCGGCGCGCGCCGGTGGCGGCGGCGATCTACCTTCTTGAGGTCGGCGTGATTCTCGCCGCGACTCAGGTCACCACGCTGGTCTGGGCACTCGTGTTCTTCGTGCTGATCGCGTTCACGGTGAACTCGACGCATTCGCTGCTCGGCCCGGCCGCGGCGATGGACATCGGCGGGCGGAAGATGGCCGGGTTTGCGTCGGGCGTGATCGACTCGTTTCAATATTTTGGCGCGGCGATCGCAACGAAGGGCCTCGGCTGGGTGCTCGATCACCGGGGCTGGGGCTGGTATTTCCCCTACCTGATTCCCTTCGGCGTGTTAGGGGCGATCATGATGTATAGCATCGCGCACCGGAAGAGCCTGAAGAAAGGTGCGGCGCACTGACCGCGCCGGGCAGGCGGATGATTTAACCCGGTCGGGCCGTTTTCGGCGTGCCTTGCCCGGGCCGCCACCTATGTTCCCGCGAACCGCCCGCCGCGCATCCCTCTCCTGAACCTTATGGATCTGGCCCTCGTCTTCGTCGTCCTCCTCGCCGTCATCGGGATTTATTTCTACAACAACCCCATGAAGCATGGGCCGTGGTTCCTGAGCCGGCGCTTCATCAACTGGTTTCCACTGGGGATGACCTACTCGTTCCTCTACATGGGACGCTACAACCTGACGGTGGCCAAGAACGCCCTCGGCACGCTCATGTCGAACCGCGACTTCGGCATGATCTTCGGCATCGGCACCGGCGTGTATGCGTTCTCGTTTTTGATCAACGGCCCGCTGGTAGACAAAATCGGCGGCAAGAAGGGCATTCTCATCGCGGCGCTCGGCGCGGCTGCGGCCAACGTCGCGATGGGCCTCGTCGTCTGGCTCGTGCTCACCGGGCGCACCGCCATCCCGTTGTTCTGGCCGCTCTCGGCGCTCTATGCGCTCAACATGTATTTTCAGAGCTACGGCGCCGTTTCCATCATCAAGGTGAAGGCGAACTGGTTTCATGTGCGCGAGCGCGGCGTGTTCGGCGCGATCTTCGGCACGCTGATTTCCTTCGGCGTCTACTTCGCCTTCGAGTGGGGCCAGGCGATTGTCGACATGACCAAGGCCAAGCTGCCCGTGGCTCCCGGCGGCCTGACGCACCTGCTCCGCGGCTGGTTCCTGCCGGCGGGGGCAACCATGGACGCCACGTGGGCGGTGTTTTTCATCCCGGCCCTCATCCTGATCGGCTGGGCGGCCATGGATTTCTGGCTGATCAAAGAAACGCCGGAAGGCGCGGGCTTCCCTTACCTCGACACCCACGACGCTTCGTCGGGCCACATGCACGAAGAATATTCGACGATGGACCTGTTGAAGAAAGTTTTCCTCAGCCCGCTGATGCTGTTGCTCGGCGGCGTCGAGCTTACGGCCGGTGTGCTGCGCAACGGCATCATGCAATGGTATACGATTTTTGCGAAGCAGGTGCCGCAGGTCGGCGCGGAGTGGTTCGCACACAATTGGGGGCTGCTGCTCTGCCTGTTCGGCATTGTCGGCGGATTCGCGGGCGGGCTTATCTCCGACAAATTCTTCCAGTCACGGCGCGGCCCGCCGGCGGCGATCTTCTGCGCGTTCATGCTCATCATGGCCTCGGTAATGGCGATGAACATCTTCTCCTTCCCCATACTCGTCGGTATCTCGGCGCTGCTCATTGTCGCTGCCGTCACGGGCGTGCACTCGCTCATGTCCGGCACGGCCGCTGCCGACTTCGGCGGACGCAAAGCCACCGCCACCTGCTCGGGCATCGTCGACGGCTGTGTTTATCTCGGCAGCACGATCCAGTCGTTCGCCGTCGGCTTTCTCACCGATCCGTCATTCAAAGGTCACAGTTGGCAATGGTGGCCGCTGTTCCTGATCCCGTTCGCCCTCGTCGGTGGCATTATTGCGTGGAAAATCTGGAACGAACTCCCCGCCGCGACGCGCAAATACATCAACGAGCACGAGACCAAGAAAGTCGCGGCGCACTGAGGCGCACTCAGGCGAACTCGTAGAACGGCGTGCCTTCGCCCGCACCGACGACCGCAAACTCGCACGCGTGCAACGCCGCGCGCACCTGCTCAAGCGCGAGATCGACGGCCGCGGGCGAATTGCAGTCGCGCGACAGATGCGTGAGGTAGATGCGCCGCCAACGCGGACTCGCCACCGTCGCGAGCAACTCGCGTGCGGCTTCGTTCGAGAGATGCCCGTGCCGGCCGCTGATGCGCTGCTTCGTCGACCACGGGCGCTTCGTGTCGGCCTCGAGCATCTTTGGACAATGGTTCGCCTCGACGACGAGCACGTCGACTTCGCGGATGCGTTCGCGCACATGCTGCGGCGCGGCGAGAGCAGATCGTCCTCGCCGTGCGCGATCAAAAAACCGACCGGCTCCTGAGCGTCGTGCGGCACGGCGAAGCTGCTCACCTCGAGATCGCGGTAGCGAAACGTCGCGCCGGTCTCGAAGAGCTGCCACTGCGGCCGGTGCTTGAGTCCGGCCTGCAGCGACTGCGCCGTGGCGCGGTTCGCGAAGACCTTGATGTGCGGGAAGCGCGCCAGCCCGTTCATCGCCGCGGCGTGGTCGCCGTGCTCGTGCGTGAGAAAAATCGCGTCGATGCGCTCGAGCGACTCGCCGGCCTCGGCGAGCAGTTCGCCGAGTCGTTTGGCGGAAAAACCGGCGTCGACCAGCACCCGCGAGCCGTCGGTGACGAGCAACGCCGAGTTGCCCGCGCTGCCGCTCCCGAGAATTTTGAAACGCATCGCCATCGGCGCGCATTGAAGGCCCCGCTGCGGCGAACGTGCAACGGCAAATTTGTAGCGCGGGGTCGCTGACCCCGCCGACGTAGGGACAGG
>JANXWT010000324.1 GCA_025351035.1 Opitutia bacterium
CAAAAAACCGCCCAAGTCGCGGCGATCCCAACCGACCAGCGCTCCGGTCGCACCCCCGTTGCACCCCCGATTACGTCGGCGCGGCGTATCGCTTGGTCGATGCCATCGAAGGTGCCCGCATGCACCTGCATGTCGGCATCGACAAAACAAAGTATTTCGCCGCACGCGGTCTGCGCGCCGCCGTTGCGGGCCGCTGCGATCATGCGCTTTTCCACGCGCGCGACCTGACAGCCAAGACTTCTCGCGATCGCCGCCGTGTCATCAGTGGAGGCATTGTCCGCGACAATGATCTCGATTTGCCCCGGACCGCCGGAATAGAGCTGCGCGGCGTGCCGCAAAGTGACGATCAAACGAGGCAGCAGGAGCGCCTCGTTGTAGGCGGGGATAATGATGGAGAAGCGCGGTGTCATGAAGCAATTGGCACCGGTAGCTCCGCAGTCCACCGAGGGTGTCCAACTCAGAGCACGTAGCCTGATGGGACCGTCGCGCCTTTGCAGACGCAGAGGATGCCGTCGCGAATGACGACACCGTGCTGGTAATCGCCATCAGGCTTGCTCTCCGGAGACAGCTTCACGTCGTCGCCGATACGGGCGGATTTGTCGATGATCGCACGCCGGATGCTGCAATTGCGGCCGATGCCGATCGGCGGGTTGCCCTTGGCCCGATCTGCCGCGGCTTCCTTTTCCGTCTGGTAGAAATCAGCGCCCATCATCACGACGTCTTCCAAGTGGGAATTTTCGCCGAGGATGGAGCGGATGCCAATGACGCAACGAGTCAGACTGGAATCCGTGACGATGCAGCCGTCACCGATGACGACATGGTTGATGGCGCAGCGATTGATCTTAGACGCCGGCAGGTAACGTGCGTGGGTGTAGATAGGCGACCGGCGGTCAAAGAAATTGAACGGCGGCAACGGTTGCGCGAGCGCGAGGTTGGCGTCGAAAAAGGCGCGGACCGTGCCGATGTCCTCCCAATAGCCTTCGAAAATGTGACTGAAAAGTCGGGCCTTGCCGAGCAGGCCGGGGATGACTTCCTTGCCGAAGTCTTTCATGCTGTTTTCAAGCGAGCGGCGCAGCACGTCGCCGCTGAAAACGTAGATGCCCATCGAAGCGAGGCAGCGTTTCTCGGCGGAGGGAGTTTCGAGCTTATGTTCAAGCGCCTGGCTCATCGACAGACCGGCGATGACCGACGGGTCCTTGGGCTTCTCGACAAACTCGGCGATCGCTAGGTCATCCGCGACGCGCATCAGGCCAAGGCCTTCCACTTTCGAGACCGGCACCGGCGTCGCCGCGATGGTGACATCGGCATTGGTCGCGAGGTGCTGGGCGATGATTTTGCGAAAATCCATCCGGTAAAGTTGGTCGCCGGAAAGAATCAAAATAAGTTCGTGCGGGTGGCTCTCGAAATGCGCGAGGTTGCGCCGCACCGCGTCGGCCGTGCCCTCATACCAGGCACTGCTCTTGTCGGTTTGCTCGGCGGACAGAATATCAACGAAGCCGGCGCCAAACGGATCGAATTGAAAGCTCTTTTGGATATGACGGTGCAACGACGCCGTCAGAAACTGGGTGAGCAGGAAGATCCGGTTGTAGCCCGAGTTGATGCAATTACTGATGGGAATGTCGACCAAGCGATACTTGCCGGCCAACGGGACCGCGGGCTTGCAGCGTTCCTTGGTGAGCGGATAAAGCCGCGCACCACGACCGCCGCCCATAATCACCGCGAGGACTCGTTTTGCTTCGATCATACTTATCGTTGGTTCCAGTGCCTTGCTAAGTTCTTGCGGTATCCTTGGGAGCCCTCCAAAAATCTCCAGCTCAAACCTAAACTATGTGCGGCATCGTCGGCTATATCGGAAAGCAAAAGGCCTCGGCCATCATTCTCGAAGCGCTCAAGCGGTTGGAGTATCGCGGCTATGACTCTGCGGGCGTCGCCATCCAGCAGAACGGGCACTTCGAGGTTGCCAAGCAGGCGGGTCGCGTCGAGGGCTTGATCAAAAGCACGCCGGCTCTCCGGATCACCGGCACGTCCGGCATAGGCCATACGCGTTGGGCGACCCACGGCGGCGTCACTGATGCCAACGCCCACCCGCACGTCAGCACCGATGGGAAATTCGCCCTTATCCACAACGGCATCATCGAAAACTACGCCGGGATCAAAAAATTCCTCCTGACCAAGGGCTACACGTTCCAGTCCGAAACCGACACCGAGGTGCTCTGCAACCTCATCGCTTATCATTACCAAAAGGAGCCGGCGGCCCGCGAAGGCAGTCGCTTCCTCGAGGCGGTGCGCAAGACTCTGCGGCATGTCGAGGGGGCCTACGGCATTGCTGTCATGTGTGTTGATTGCCCGGCAGAAATCGTCTCCGCCCGCAAAGGCTCACCCCTCATCCTCGGCGTGGGTGATAACGAATACATGCTTGCGAGTGATGTGGCAGCGATCATCAGTCGCACGCAGAACGTCGTCTATCTGAAGGACGGCGAAATACTGCACCTGACCGCCCGCGATTTTTCGATCAGCACACTCGATGCGGAGGATGTCTCGCCGGTCATCGACCGCGTCACGTGGAGCATCGAGGACACCGACCTGAATGGCAGTGCCCATTTCATGGAGAAGGAAATCTTCGAGCAACCGGCGGCGCTGGAGAACACCATGCGCGGCCGTTTCTCTGAGGACGGTAGCACAGCGAACTTTGGTGGTTTGAACATTTCGCCAGTCGATTTCCGGCAAATTGACCGGTTTCATTTCCTCGCCTGTGGCAGCGCCTGGCATGCGTGCCTCGTGGCCGAGCATTTGATCGAGCGGTTCGCGCGCGTGCCGGTCGAAGTGGATTACTCTTCGGAGTTCCGCTACCGCAACACGCCGCTCGGCAAGAATGCCCTCTTCTTTGTTGTCAGCCAATCTGGCGAGACGATCGACACCTTGGCCGCCATGCGCGAAGCCAAGCGCAAAGGCTACATGGTCCTTGCGGTGAACAATGTCGTTGGCTCCACCATCGCGCGCGAATCGGCCGGCGGTATTTATCAGCATGTCGGTCCGGAGATCGGCGTAGCCTCAACAAAGGCGTTCACCTCGCAACTGCTCGTCGGTGCCATGCTCGCGCTCTACATCGGGCGCATGCGCGACATGAGCTTCAGCGATGGCGTAGAATACGTAAACGCCCTCAAGGGTGTTCCCGATCTCGTGCGCCAGACCCTTGCGCAGGCACCTCGCATCAAGGATATCGCTCAACGTTACGCGCACTACCACGATTTTCTTTTTCTCGGACGCTTATCGCTCTTCCCGGTCGCCCTAGAGGGAGCGCTGAAATTGAAAGAAGTTTCCTACATTCACGCCGAGGGTTACCCGGCCGCCGAAATGAAACATGGCCCGATCGCTCTGATCAGCGAGAATTGCCCGTCAGTTTTCCTTGTGCCGTCCGGGGAGATGTTCACGAAAGTCATATCGAGCATGCAGGAAATCAAGGCCCGCAAGGGCAAGATCATCGCAATCGCGACCGAGGGCTGCGAGCTGCCCGAAGGCCTCGCCGACGAAACGATTCTGATTCCCGCCTGCCATGAGGCGGTGTTGCCCATCGTCGCGACCATCCCGATGCAATTGCTCAGTTACTATATCGCCGTTGAGTTGAAGCGTGACGTCGACAAGCCACGCAACCTCGCGAAGTCCGTCACGGTCGAATAACATCACGATCCCCTTTGTGCCGGCAGTTTGGCAAAAAAACTCCGGAGTTCATGACCGTGGAGAATTACTCGCGCGGCTTGTCCATTGTGTCTCAAGTTAAGTGTCAGCTTGCGCCAGAATGCACGGCATGTGCCTTTACGCACGTTTGGTTCACCACCGACACAGTCTGTGGCACGTCGAAAATTTGCCCCATTAGTCACATCACCCAGTTGAAGATGACCACTGTGTGGTTCCGCCAGCCCTGCCGCTTCGCCGGCCCCGAAGAAGCGTCACATCACCCAGTTGAAGATGACCACTGTGTGGTTACTACGGTCAAGCGTCCGCGAGCTTGGGTCACGACGGCAATAAGAAAACTCTCTAACACTCTGGGCCACTGAGTCTAAGGATGGCCTCACTCTGGCCGGACGAGTGCGAACAGCGGCACCGATTCGCTACCGACAGCGCAAGATCTGATAGTAACCGACCTAGCTTAAGTGCTCTTCAAAGCGATGGCTATCGCCGAGTGGCTCCGGTCATAGGATTCGGTCCGCACAGTTGCTTGCATTTTGTGTTGTGGCCACACTACGGGAATTTCCTTGTCGAAGTCGGCATCTAATATGCACCGGAACAATAACCAGCCTTTCTGTATCCAAGAAAAAGAGATTTTCCACTATGCCTCTCCGCAAAAAACATCTCCGCCCCACTCCAACCGCCGTCGACGCAGTGCCCGCTACACGGGCCTCTGCTCCTCTGGTTATCCCTGCCGTCGATACTGGCCTCACCGTTCGTGGTGATCTTAAGTTGACGAGCACTCCCTCACA
>JANXWT010000343.1 GCA_025351035.1 Opitutia bacterium
GCGGCCGCGTGTCAAGGTCATCGGCGTCGAAAGCACGGCGACGGGCAACTTCACCGCCGCGCTCCGCGCCGGCAAACCCGTCGTCATGCCGCGCCGTCCGACACTCGCCGATGGCCTCGCGACGCTCACCGTTGGGGTCAACGCGTTCGCGCTCGCGCGCCGCCGCGTGGATCAAGTCGTCAAAGTTTCCGAGGACTGGATCGCGCTCGCCATCCTCCGGATGGTCGAGCTGGAAAAATCCGTCGTCGAGGGCGCCGCGGCCACGCCACTCGCGGCGATGATGGCCGGCCTGCTGCCGAAACTCGCCGGCAAAAAAGTCGTGCTCGTCACCTGCGGCGGCAACATCGACCCCGCGATTCTCAGCCGCGTCATCGAGAAAGGTCTCGTGCGCGACGGCCGCATGACGCGCCTGCGCATCACCATCAGCGACCGCCCCGGCGGACTTGCCGCCCTGGCGCGCGTGATCGCCGAGAGCGGCGCGAGCTTCAAGGACATCGAGCACGACCGCGCCTTCAACGGCCCCGACATCCACGCCGTCGACGCCGTCTGCACGCTCGAGACCCGCGACCACGGCCACATCCGCGAACTTCACCGCGCGCTGCGCAAGCACGGCTTCACGCTCAACGACGCGTAGGCGCCGCCACAGAGATAATGGTGATCGCGCTTCTTCACCGTGACTTCGCTTTGTCCAGTGAAGGCGCTCTTTCCGAGAAGTCCTTGCAGTTTGTAGTTCATTCGCAATGGGTCCGATACCCCGGAGCTGGCTCCGGCTTGGTTTGAGTGGAGGGATCGGCTCCGTCCGGTCCACAGATGGTGAAAAGACGGATGACACGGAGGTCGTCCCTCCGGATCGAATCCCTGGTGGCGATTTGCCGGGGTTTGTGAATGCCTCGGGGCTTGCCCCGGGGATCTTCATACCAGTTTCTTTTGGAGCACCTGGTCCGGCTGGCGATCCCAGGCCCCGACCTTGCGGCTGACTTCGTGCAGTCCGCCCAGGTGCAGGTTGGCGCCGAGCCAGCGGTTGGTCGCGGTAGTGCGGGCCTTCAGGGTCGCGGCGAGGGCCACCTTCCAACCCGCTGACTTGCTCTCCTTGGCCAGATCGGCCGGGGTGCGGCGGAGCTTGCGCAGGAGGACGGTCAACGCCTCCTGCCAGAGCGCTTCCCGCGTTTCTTGCAGCGCGGCGGCCATCCGCCGGCCTTGTCCCACGAGTTTCTCGTTTTCCTTGAGCATGGTCTTGGCAAAGCCGGTGGTCCCGATGACCCAGCCCTTGGACATCGCGGCGAACCGCTGCGCCTTGCGGGCGGGTTCGTCCTCGGCGAGCCACGCGAGGTAATCGAGGTAGCGCCGGCGGCCGGCGGAGGTGTCGGCGAGTTCTCCGGCATGATCCAAGGCGGGCTGGGGGTGATACCAGCTTGGCCGGCTTTTCGGGTCCATCAGCCACGGCAGGCTGGTCCAGCGGTAAGCAGCCAGCCCGGCCACCGGCCGCAGTTTGGCCCGGACGGGATTGAGATGGATGTAGTGGCAGAGCGGCCCCAAGCCGCCGTCAGGATCGACGAGCAAGCTCTTGTAGCGGCCTTGGAACAAATGACCTCGTTCGGCGCGCAGCCGGTTGAACCGGGTCGAAAACGTCCCTTGCAACCAACACATCCCGTCCACGAGGTTGGCTCCGGGGGTGGAGACCGCGAGGTGATAGTGATTGGACATCAGGCACCACGCGTGCACCTCCCAACCAGTCTTCCGGCAGGCCTCGTCGAGACAGTGCAAGAAGGCCGCCTTGGTCTTGTCGGAACGGAAAATGTCCGCGCGATCATTGCCCCGGTTCAGGACGTGGTAAATCCCCGACTCCGATTCCATGCGCAACGGCCGTGCCATGACCCGCAGTTCAACCCCGCCCCTGCCGACGTCAACCACAAACTACAAAGCCTGACCCTGTCCGCTGGACCGCCGTTGACCAAGGACAAGCGCCACGAGGCGGGCAAGGCGTTGGGATGTTTAGTTTGATGTAGGCGATCTTTGCTCCGTTTCAGGAGGTTCGTAGCCGAGAAGCTGTTCAAGCGACAATTTACTCACCTTTTGGCACGCTGGTCTTCACCGTGCTTTGGTTGGCTTGTGGGGTTCACTTCAGAAGAACGAGGAAGTCCGGGATAAAACACACCGTTGCTTTGCAGCTCCAAATGCGCGCTAAGGACTGCATCCGAAAGCGCACGGACTTTCGGGGCGGGAGAGACGCCGGAGCCGAGCAGGAATAAAATCATGTCGGTCCTGTTGGTGTTGTAGCGACTACAAGTCGCTCAGGCTAAGTAAACCTGATCTTCTAGTAGCGCAAAGAGTTCCGCTTCCGTGATTCGGCGTTGTTGCATGCTGTCGCGCTCGCGCAGGGTGAAGGTGTCGCCGGGCTTCTCGATCGTGTCGAAGTCGATGGTCACGCACCAAGGCGTGCCGATCTCGTCCTGCCGTCGGTAACGCTTGCCGATGGCGCCGCCGTCGTCGTATTGCACGGCGTAGCGCTTCTGGAGCTTGGCGTGGAGCGCGCGGGCGCGGGCGGTGATGAGTTCCTTGTTCTTGAGCAGCGGGAGCACGGCGACTTTCACCGGCGCGATGCGCGGCGAGAGCCGGAGCACCGTGCGCTTCTCGACGTTGCCCTTCTCGTCGGTAACGTCCTCCTCGGCGTAACCGGCGGCGAGCACGGCGAGCAGGATGCGGTCGACGCCTACGGCGGGCTCGATCACGTGCGGCACGAATTTCTTCTTCGTCGCCTCGTCGAACAGCTCCTGCGGTTTGCCGCTGGCCCTTTGGTGCTGCGTGAGGTCGTAGCTGCCGCGCGCGGCGATGCCCCAGAGTTCCTGCACGCCGAAGGGATACTTGAACATGATGTCCACCGTGCCGCGCGAGTAGAACGCGAGCTTCTCCTTCGGGTGCGTGTAGCGCGAGAGGTGGCTGGCGGGCAGGCCGATGCTCTTCAGCCAGTTCTCGCACCAGGTGATCCACTCCTCGTGGCACTTGGCCCAGTCGGCGTCCTCGTGGATGAAATACTCCATCTCCATCTGCTCGAACTCGCGGGAGCGGAAGATGAAGTTGCGCGGCGTGATCTCGTTGCGGAACGACTTGCCGATCTGGGCGATGCCGAACGGCAGCTTCACGCGCGTCGTGTCGACGACGTTCTTGAAATCCACGAACATGCCCTGCGCCGTCTCGGGCCGCAGGTAGGCGACCGACGAGCCGTCGGTCATCGCGCCGACGTTCGTCTGAAACATCATGTTGAACGAGCGCGGTGCGGTGAGGCTGCCGGGCTCGCCGGTAGCGGGGGAGGGGATGAGAGAAATCTCGGACTCGGTGGCTTCGGTGAAATCTTTCGCGACGACGGGCGCGAGCGCGCCGGTGATGGATTTCTTGCGCTTGAAGGTTTCCGCGGCGGCCTGCAACTCGCCGGCGGTGTTTTCGCTTTCGAGCGCGGAGACGTAGCCGACGGTCGCCACATCGTAAGCTTCCGGCGGCATCGGTGGCTCGTAACCGTTTACCTTTATGAAGTCGTTATAGTTTTCCTGAAGATGAGGTTTCAGTTTTTTCACCACGACCGCCGACCAAAACAACTGGTCCGCCCGATACCGCTGTTTGCTCACCTTGCAGTCGACGAGCGGATCGGTGAAACCGGCGACGTGGCCGGAGGCTTCCCAGACCTTGGGGTGCATGATGATCGAGGTCTCGATGCCGACGATGTCGTCGCGGCGCT
>JANXWT010000366.1 GCA_025351035.1 Opitutia bacterium
GGGGTGCCCTCACCCCGCTGACGGAGGCCGGATTGCCGGGTGGGGGCACCCCGCCCACAGCTGTCGCCGTGCAGGGAGTATGTTATTTCGGCGCGAAGCAAGCCGGGTCTACTTCGCCGCGATCAGCGCCGGGTAGCTGCCGACGGTGCCGAGACGCACGGCCATGCGGCGGCGCATCGCGATGGTGTTGAGCGGCGTCCAGCGGAGGAGTTTGCGGGCGAGGCCGAGCTGCATTTTCAGCTCTTCGCCGGAACCCATCGCGGCGAGGGCGTCGCGCGCGCGGTTCTCCATGCGGGCCACGCTGTCGTTGACCCAGATGAGCGCGAGGTCGGCGTGCGTGGCGGCGTTGGCGCTTTTGCCGCGAATCTTCAGCGCGCGGAGCACGGCGCTTTCGCCGAGGAAAATGTCGATCACGAGGTCGCTCAGCACGGCGAGGACTTCCTGCTCGTGGATGAGTTTGTCGCCGAATTTCTGGTGCGCACCGCCGAAGAGGAGCAGCGCGGCTTTCTTGGCGCGACTGAGCAGCTTGAGCGCCGTGGCAAGGTCGTCGCCACCGGTCTCGGCCTCGGGCGCTTTCTGCGCGTCGGCAAACGCGGCCATCGCGGCGGCCATCAGCCCGAGCCGGCCGCGTTGCGCACGCCGGAGGAGATTGGTCGGGATGAAGAGGCGGTTGATTTCGTTGGTGCCTTCGAAGATGCGGTTGATGCGCGCGTCGCGTGTGCCGCGGGCGGGCGAGAATTCCTCGGTGAAGCCGTAGCCGCCGTGGATCTGCAGCGCCTCGTCGGCGACGAAGGTGAGAATCTCGCTGCCGGCGACTTTGACGGCGGAGCATTCGAGCGCGAACTCCTCGATGGCGCGCGGATAACCGGCCTTGATCGAGTAAACCATTTCACCGGTGGCGCTGACCTGATCCATCTGGCTAGCGGTGCGGTAGAGCGCGCTCTCGATGGCGTAGAGTCGCGCGGCCATCTCGCCGAGTTTGTGCTGGATCATGCCGAACGACGTGATGGGCTTGCCGAACTGCTGGCGCTCGCCCGCGTATTTCACGGCGGTGCGGAGCAAGTCCTTCGCGGCGCCCATCGTGCCGGCTCCGAGCGTGAAGCGGCCGAGGTTGAGAATGTTAAACGCGATGTAGGCGCCTTTGCCGATTTCGCCGAGCACGTTCTCGACCGGCACCTTCGCATCCTCGAGGATGACGCGGCGGGTGGACGAGGTCTTGAGGCCGAGCTTGAGTTCCTCGCGGCCGGTGGAGACGCCGGGGAAAGTTTTCTCGACGATGAAGGCGGTGACGTGCTCGCCGTCAACCTTGGCGAAGACGACAAAGACGTCGGCCCACGCGGCGTTGGTGTTCCACATTTTCGCACCGTTGAGGACGTAGTGGGTCTTGGCGGCATTGAGCACGGCCTTGGTCTTCATGCCGAGTGCGTCGGAGCCGGAGCCGGCCTCGCTCAAGCAGTAGGCGGCCATCAGTTCGCCGGGTGCGAGCCGCGGCAGGTATTTTTTCTTCTGCGCTTCGTTGCCGAAATAGGTGATCGGGCCCGTGCCGATGCCGCTGTGCGCGCCGCAGGTGATGCCGAAGCCCGCGAGGCGGCTGAGCTGCTCGGCGACACCGATGCCCGCGACCTTGCCGAGGCCGAGGCCGTTGTAGGCCTCGGGGACTTCGACGGCGAGCAGGCCGAGTTGCGCTGCTTGCTTGAAGTATTTCTGCGCGAGTCCGTCCTCGCGGTGTTCGAGCGCCTCAAGGTGCGGGAAAATTTCTTTGTCCATGAACTTCTCGGCGGTGGACGCCATCTCGCGCTCGTCGCTGGAGAGGTCTTCGGGCGTGAACACGAGTTCGGGTTTCGTCTCGGAGAACAGGAAATTTCCACCGGTCAGGTGGGCGGGCAGATCTTTTTGGTCGGACATGGCGGAACGGGGTTGGCGGTTGTGTTGTTCGCGTGGCGAAAGGGAAAATAACTCAGAGGCCGAGTTTCTCAACGAGGAGTTCGGCCACGTCCATGACGCGGGCCTCGCTGCCGTGGGCGGCGACGCCGTCGGACATCATCGTGAGACAAAACGGGCAGCCGACCGCGACGGTCTTCGCGCCGGTGCCGATAGCTTCCTGGGCGCGCTCGGTCGAGACGCGGTGCTTCGGGTCCTCTTCCATCCACATGCGCCCGCCGCCCGCACCGCAGCACGAGGTGCCGGTGCGGTTGCGTTTCATCTCGCAGAGTGACTTGCCGCCGAGCGCGGTGTTGAGGACCTCGCGCGGCGCTTCGTGGATGCCGTTCACGCGCGCGAGATAGCACGGGTCGTGGTAGGTGACTTCGCCCGCGGGCGTCTCGGCCGCGCCGGGCATGGCGGGCAGACGGCCTTCCTTGATCAGCGAGGCGAGCAACTGCGTGTGATGGACGACTTCGTATTGGCCGCCGAACTGCGAGTAATCTTTCAGCAGCGCGTTCACGCAGTGCGGGCAATGCGCCACGATGCGCTTCACGTTGTATTTTGCGAGGGTCTCGATGTTGGCGGTGGCGAGTTCCTGGAAAAGAAATTCGTCGCCGAGGCGGCGGGCGGAATCGCCCGTGCATTTCTCCTCGCGGCCGAGGATGGCGAAGTTGACCTTGGCGTGGTTGAGCAGCTTGACGACGGCGCGGGCCACGCGCTGGGCGCGGCGGTCATACGACGCGGCGCAGCCGATCCAGTAGAGAATCTCGAAGGACGGATTCTCTTTCACGGTCGGGGCGGCGGGGACGGCGGGGGCGGTGCTCATGAAGTGGATTTGGCGGACAGGCCCTCGGTCCAGTTGGCGCGCTCGGCGGGCGGCAGGCCCCAGGGGTTGGCGTTGGACTGCATGCGGCGCAACGCGGTGGCCGCGGTGCCGCTCAAGCCACCCTCGGCGACGAGATGGCGGCGCATGCCGATGATGAGCCGGAGTTGGTCGATGCGCACGGGGCAGACATCGACGCACGCGCTGCACGCGGTGCAGCTCCAGAGCGTCTCAGCCTTGATCGTGTCCTCGTGCAGCGCGCGGAATTCCGTTTTGCCGGCGGCGAGTCCCGCGGCGGTTTCCTCCATCAGGCCCTTGAGGTCCTGCACGACGCGTTTCGGCGAGAGCGGCTTGTCGGTGGCGAAGGCCGGGCAGGCTTCCTCGCAGCGGCCGCACTCCATGCAGGCGTCGAGGCTCAGCAGTTCCTGGATGGAAAAATGGCGGATGTCGCTCACGCCGACACGCTCGGTTTTCTCGACTTCCTCCATCGTCACGGGCGTCAGCACGCCGAGCGACGGTTTCGCGAGGAAGATGTTCATCGGTCCAGCAACGAAATGGAACAGCCGCGTAAACGGAATCGACGCGATGAAACCGAACGCGAGGAACGCGTGGATCCACCAGACGGCGTAGTGCGCGCTGCGGGCGCCTTGGTCGCCGAGACTCGCGAACCAGCCGGCGAGCCAGAGGCCGACCGGCGAGCAATGCGCCGTGATGCCGGTCGGGTGCGACCAGACGATGCGCAGGCCCTCGACGATGTAGCCCGTCACGCCGATCGCGAGGAACGCGAGCAACACATACCAGTCGGTCGTGCGGTGGCCGAGCGCCGCGGGTTTGCGCGCGCGACGCCAGCAGAAGAACAGCGTGCCGAGCAGAAAGAGCAGACCGAGGACATCGAGCGTGTATTCGTAGACGATGTAGTAGAGACCGTGGTGAAATTTCAGTGACTCGGAAATGTGCGAAACGATGTTGTCGAGCTCGAGCAACGTTGTGCCCGCGAGCAGCGCCATGAAACCGATGTAGAGGCTGACGTGTGCGACCGTGCCGAAGCCGTGGCCGCGCACGCGTTGCTGCGCGACGGCATCGACGGCCACGCGCTTCGCGCCGGGCCGCGCGCGTTCCCAGACGGCGAGGAGGTTGCCCGTGATC
>JANXWT010000369.1 GCA_025351035.1 Opitutia bacterium
GCGGCCGCGCGGTGACGTTCCCGAACCCGGCCTGCATTATCTCCGCCGACATCGCCGTGCGATCCGGGAATTTCTCGATGGAACCGCCGAGGTAGTCGTAGGCCCCGCGGTCACCCGTGACTACGCCGGCCACCAATGGAAGAACTATTTTCAGATAGGCATAGTAGACGGGACGAAACCAAAAGTAGGGTTGCGAAAACTCCAACACAAAAAGCCTACCGCCGGGGCGCAAGACGCGACGCATCTCGCCGAGCGCCTGATGCCGGTCGGCCATATTGCGCAGACCGAATGAAATTGTGATCGTATCGAACGCCGCGTTCGGCAGCGGCAAGGCAAGGCAGTCGCCGGGCAGAAATTCAATGCGATCCCAGCGCGGGTTGGCGCGGCGTTTCCTCACGGCTTCGTCAAGCATCGGCTGGCAGAAATCCATGCCGGCGATGCGCGTGTTGCCCGGCAATCCGTCTGCCAGGGCAAAAGCCACGTCGCCGCTGCCCGTCGCCAGATCGAGCACGGTCCCCGGCCGCCCATCATGCACAGCGCGCACGAGTATCTGCCGCCACCAAAAATCAACCCCGCCACTCAGCAAGTGGTTGGCGGCATCGTAGCGTGCGGCGATGCGGGCGAACATCGAGTTGACGGCGACTGGATCGGGCATGTTTTGCGTGGTTCCCTTACGCGGCTTTGCCATTGACGCAAGCACTGGGTAGTGAATTATTTGTGCCGTCACCCATTGTCGCGAAAGTTTTCAACCCCCGCAAAGCCATGTCCACCAACCTGACCAAACGTGAGATCGTGCTGGAGATTTACGAGAAGACCGGTTTCCCGCAAAAACAAATTCAAGATACGGTGCAGATGACCCTCGACATCATCATGGATGCACTCGCTGCCGGTCGCAACGTCGAGTTGCGTAACTTCGGTGTGCTCGAAGTCCAAGTGCGCAAAGCGCGCGTGGGCCGCAATCCGAACAAACCTGAGACTGAGGTCATCATTCCCGAGCGCGCCGTCGTGAAATTCAAGTCCGGCAAGATTCTCAAGCAGAAGATCAAGAGCCTCAGCCTCGACAAGCTGAGAGACAATCCACCCCCGGCTGCCGCAGTCTGAGCGCCGGGGTGACGCGAGGCATGGCCACGTTTCAGCCGCTCCCCGGCTTTCGGGATTTTTATCCGGAGGATTTCACCCGTCGTCGGCACATTTTCCGCGTGTGGCGGCAGACGGCCAACGCGTTTGGCTTTCAGGAATATGACGCCCCGGTCCTCGAACAACTCGAGCTTTACACCACCAAGTCTGGCGAAGAAATCGAGGGCCAGCTCTTCAGCTTCACCGACAAAGGCGGTCGTGAGGTTGCGCTGCGGCCCGAAATGACTCCGACGGTGTGCCGCATGGTCGGCGCTCGCGCCGGTGCACTCAAGCGGCCGATCAAGTGGTTCAGCGTCGCGGAATTTTACCGCTACGAGCGCGCGCAAAAAGGCCGCCTCCGCGCCTTCAGCCAGTTCAACGGCGACATCTTTGGCGAAGCCGGCCCCGAGGCCGAGATTGAGCTCATCGCGCTGCTCATCCAGTGCCTCGCTGGCTTCGGACTCACGAAGGATGATTTCTACGTCCGCCTATCAGACCGCGATCTCTGGTTTTTCTACCTTGAAGCGCTTGGTTTCAACGACGAGCAATCGCGCACGATTCTTTCCGCGGTGGACCGTTACGAAAAGATGGGCGACGAGGCTTTCAAGAGCTACGCCGAGGTGCACGGTGCCATCGACGCAGCGTTAAAGGAGCGCGTGCTCGGATTCCTGAAAATCAAGAGCCTTGCCGAACTCGAAGCAGCGCTGGCACCGTTCAATTCGGGAAAACTCACCGCCCGCCTCGCCGATTGGCGTAAGGTGTTGTCCGGCGTCGCAGCGATGGGTCTGGCTGATTTCATCACGGTCGACCTCGGCGTCGTGCGCGGTCTGGCCTACTATACGGGCTTCGTTTTCGAGGCGTTCGACCGCAAGGGCGACCTGCGCGCGCTGGCAGGCGGCGGCCGCTACAATAATCTCGTCAAGAAACTCGGCGGCCCCGATTTGCCGGCGGTCGGCTTCGCCATCGGCGACGTCACGACCGGCTTGCTCCTCGAACAGCGCGGGCTGATGCCGACCTTCGTCAGCGCCCCCGATCTCTACGCCGTCATCGGCGGCGAGAGCGAGCGCAAGGCGGCCTTCGCCGACATCCAGGCGTTGCGCGCCGCCGGCTACCGCGTGGAGTATCCGTTCAAGGAGTTGGCGTTCGGCAAACAGTTCAAAGCCGCCGCCGAGTCTGGTGCGAAGCTCGCGCTCATCTACGGCAGCGAGGAACTTGCCAAGAGTATCGTGAAGATTCGCGATATGTCCGACCGCACCGAGCGGGAGGTCCCGCGCGATCAGGTGCTCGCCGCTGTGCGCGACGCACTGGCGGGAGGTTGAAGTTGATGAGTCAGCGCCTTTGGTTGCTCGCGATTTCCCTTGGCCTCCTAGGTTTCGGGGCCCGCACCGTGCGCGCGGCCAGTATTGTCGATGCGATGCTCTACCAAGCGGACTACGCCGGGCGTCGTGAGCCGTCTGGACTGATTCAGATTCGTTTGCCCGACGGCGGTTCGCTCGCGGCGCTGTATCTGCCCAACCCGGCGGCGAAACACACGATCTGGTTTTTCCACGGCAACGCCGAGGATCTCGGCGACCTTGAGCCGTTCCTGCTCGAGATGCACGCGCGTGGCTTCGCGGTTTTTGCCTACGACTACCCGGGCTACGGTTTGAGCACCGGCAAACCGAACGAGAAATCCATTTATGCCGCGACGGGAATCGCCGGACGCTACTTGCAGGACGTGCTCCATGTGCCGCCATCGCGCGTTATCCTCTACGGGCGTTCGCTCGGGGGCGGGCCGGCGGTTGAGTTGGCGGTGAACCAGAAAGTCGCCGGATTCGTGCTGCAGTCGGCGTTCATGAGTGTCTACCGCGTGATGACGCGATGGCGGTTGCTGCCGTTCGATCAGTTCGAGAACCTCCGCAAACTTCCCCGCGTCACTTGTCCCGTGCTCGTGATGCACGGACGCGCCGACGAAGTGATCCCATTCTCCCACGGCGAGGCACTCTATGACGCGGCGCCGGGACCGAAGTCGCACCTCTGGGTCGACGGCGCAGGGCACAACGACTTTCTCCAAGTCGCCGGCGAGCGCTACTGGGAGGCGCTGCGGGAATTTTCGCGGAGTCTGCCCTGAGCCGGTTCGCGGCGATTACCAGATCGCCGGCAGCATCTTTGCCGGCTTCGGGGAGCCGAAGGCTTCGTAGAATTCCGGTAGATTCGCCACGGGGCCGAGCACGCGCCAGCGCACCGGGCTGTGGACATCGCTCGTTACGCCGAGGCGCAGTTGCTCGGGACGCTGGTTGGTGCGCCAGCCTTGGGCGAAGGCGATGAAGAATCGCTGCTCGGACGCGAACCCATCGCTGGGTTTGAGCTTCTTGCCCACTTCGGCGGGGCCTCCGGGCACCAGCGAGACGATTTTGGCGTAGCCATCCTCGGAGCGAAGCACCGCACCGATGCCGACGAGCGAGAGCTTCATACTGATGTCGAAGTTCTCTTTCGAGGAGGCCGCCAGGTAGTCAGTGTGCGGGTCGTAGACGTGGGTCAGCGAGGAGAGGTAGTCCTGCAGTATGTCGGTGCCGTCGTACTCTTTAT
>JANXWT010000399.1 GCA_025351035.1 Opitutia bacterium
AGGGCGACGGCCAGATCCGGCTCGACATGCAGTTCATGGCCGACACCTACGCGCCGTGCCCGAGCTGCGACGGTCGCCGCTTCAACCGCGAGACCCTCGAGGTGCGCTTTCATGGGAAGAACATCGCGGAGGTTCTTGCGCTCACCGTGCGCGAAGCGATGGACCTGTTCCGTGCAGTGCCACGCATTACCGAAAAACTCGCGACACTCGACGCCGTCGGTCTCGGCTATTTGCAACTCGGCCAGTCGGCCACGACGCTTTCCGGCGGCGAGGCGCAGCGTCTCAAACTCTCGCTCGAGCTCAGCAAGCGGGAGCAGGGCCGCACACTCTACATTCTCGACGAGCCCACGACCGGCCTGCATTGGACGGACATCCAGCGACTGATGGATTTGCTCTTCAAGCTGCGTGACGCCGGCAACACTATCGTCGTGATCGAGCACAATCTCGACGTTATCCATCTGGCCGACTGGCTCATCGACCTCGGCCCCGGTGGCGGTCCGCTCGGCGGCGAGATTGTTTATGCCGGCCCGCGCGACGGGATCGAACGGGAGCCGCGTTCGCTCACCGGGCAGGCGCTGGCGGGCTGGAAGTTAGCACGCAAGCAGTAGCGCGGCGACTTTCCCGCAACTTTCGCGGGCGCTGCGGTGTGCTAGGGGAGTCAGGCAATTCCAACTTCCCAAACCCTCCCATGAAAAACCTCCTCCGCTCGACTCTCGCCGCCGCCGCGCTCAGCGCCGCTTTGACCGTTTCCTCCTCCGCCGCTTCCGCCAACAACGAACCCGGTTTCATCGACATGGCCGCGTTCATGCCGGCCTCGAAAGGCGAGTATGTTGAAGTCAATCTCACGCCCGGTCTGCTCAAGTTCGTCTCGAAGCTCGCGGCTCACGAGGATGCCGAAGCCGCCGAGCTGATCGGCAGTCTGAAACGCGTCCGCGTCAACGTCGTGAAGATGGACGACACCAACCGCGCCGACACACTCGCGAAAATCGAATCCGTCCGCCGCCAGCTCGAAGGCGCCGGTTGGACGCAGGTCGTCACGGTGCGCGAGCACAACGACGGTGACAACGTCGACGTCCACGTGAAGCAGAACGCCGACGATTCGATCGAAGGCCTGGTCGTCACCGTCATCGACCACAAGGGCGAGGCCGTCTTCGTCAATCTCGTCGGCAATATCCGCGCCGAGCAGCTCACCAAGATCGCCGACAAGCTCGACATTCCGTCTCTGAACCGCGTGCACGTGAAGATGGACCGCAAGCACCACGACAAGGAGAAGAGCTAAGCTATTTGAGGTCGGGCGAACTCGCCGAGCGAGCCCGACCAACTCTTCACCAAACAAAACTTTCAACCCGGAACCTCCCATGACCACTCCAGCACCCGTCGCCGCCACTCCGAAACGCCGCCGCATCTGGCCGTGGATCGTGGGGGCGCTTTGCACTCCATTCGTTCTCCTTGGCCTCGCCGCCTTCAGTTTTCTCACACTGAGCAGCGACGCCTCCACGCTCCGCCGCAATGTGATGGCCGCCACCAACGCCGACTGGGACACGCGCATCCAGTTCAGCGTCGGCCGCCTCAGCTTCGGTGCGTTGCGGACCTGCCTCTCCTGTGTGCCCGACGTGGATGACAATGCCCGCCTCGCGCTCGGTGCCGTGCGCAGCGCTAGTGTGGGGATCTACGAACTCGCCGACCACTCCATCGACTGGTCCCGCGAAAAACTCTTCACCGAGACCGACAAAGCCATGCACCGGCGCGGCTGGTCGCGTCTCGTGGGTGTCTCGCAAAGCAAAGAGACCGTGCTGGTCTACGTGCCGGACGACGCGGCCATCGACGGCTCGTTTGATGTCTGCCTCGCCGTCGTCGACGGCAAGCACCTCGTCGTCGCTTCGGCCAGCATGGACGGCGAGACACTCGCCAAGCTCGTGAAGATGCACAAGGGCGGCGAATTTCGCGCCGGCTCACGCCACTTTCGGTTCTGACCTAACCAAACGAACAAACGAGGCGAGTCCGGCCAACGTCAGGCTCGCCTCTCGCTTTGGCGGACTCAAAGTAGCGGGGTGACTCGCACGCTGCCCACCATCGTTCACCTCGACGCCGACGCGTTCTTCGTGTCATGCGAACTGGCGTTGAAGCCGGAGCTGCGCGGGACCAAGTGCGCGGTAGGCGGACGCGAGCGCGGCATCATCTCGTCTGCCAGCTACGAGGCGCGCGCGCGCGGCGTCTACACGCCGATGCCAACGAAGCTGGCGCTCAAAGTCTGCCCAGACCTCATCATGCTGCCGCACACCTCGGGACTCTACAGCAAGGTGTCGCGACAGATGTTCGACATCTGCGAGACACTCACGCCGGTTGTGCAACGCAACTCCATCGACGAGGGCTATCTCGACTTGGCGCCCTGCGGCTTCAAGTCGGCGGCGGAGATCGAGCGCCACGCGCGCGCCGTGCAGCAGCGTATCTGGGACGAGTTGCAAATCACCGCGTCGTTCGGCGCCGCGGCGAACAAGCTCGTCGCCGCCATCGCCAGCAAGGCGAACAAGCCGAAGGGGTTCACCGTCGTGCCGCCGGGTAGCGAGGCCGCTTATCTCGCGCCACTGAAGATCAGTGTGCTGCCGGGTGTCGGCAAGAAAACTGAAGCTGCCCTCGGGGAGCGCGGCGTGAAGCTGGTCGGCGATGTCATCGGGCGCAGCGAGGCGGAGTTGAAATCGCTCTTCGGTCGCAGTTGGGAAGATGTGCTGCGCATGGCGCGCGGCGAGGACGACCGCGAGGTCCACACCGTGCACGAGGACGCCAAGTCCTACTCGACGCAGGAAACTTTCGGAGTCGATATTGGAGACTTCGCCGAAATTGAGCGCATCGCCAAGCGGATGATTGACGAACTCATGCCCGCCATCCGCGCCGACGGGAAACGCACGAAGACGATGACAGTGAAGGTGCGTTATCCCGGCATGGAGGACAGCTCCAGCGGGCGCAGTCTCGGCGAAGCGACCGATCTCGAAGCACCGTTCTATCCGCTCGTGCCGCTGCTGCTGAAAGCGGCGTGGACGAAGCGCCGGCCGCTGCGACTGGTGAGCGTGCGGTTCACCAGCGTCGAGGAGAAAGGGAGCCAGTTGGAAATGTTCGCGCAGACCGACGAGAAAAAACGCCGCCTCGCCGCCGTGCTGGATAAACTCAACGACCGCGGCAAAAAAGACGTCGTGCGCCACGGTCATCAGCTCAAAGCAGAGTGATTTTTACAGAATGGAAAGAATCCACAAAATGGTTGCCTGATTTAGTTCGGTATTCTTCCCATTCTGGCAATTCTGTCCAAATCGTCTCTATGCCTATCTACGAATACTACTCGCCCGACACGAACCGGATTTATTCGTTCTACGCGAAGACGCTCGCGCAGGGTCAGCTCACGCCGCGCTGTCCTGACAATCCGAAAGCACGTATGAAGAAGATCGTCTCGGCGTTCGTCGTCACCGGCCGGAACAGGGACGAGCCCAAGGTCGCGGTGCCCGGCACCGACGCGGGCGGTCCGGACGACGCGCGGATGGAATCGGCGATGGCGTCGATGGAGAAAGAATTTTCCGGTCTCGATGAGAACGACCCGAAGGCGATGGCGCGCATGATGCGCCGGATGTCGGAGCTGACCGGTGAGAAGCTCGACGAGCCGATGGAAGAGGCGATGCGCAAGCTGGAGGAGGGCGCCGATCCCGACGCGCTGGAAGACTCGCTCGGTTCCGCATTCGGCGACGAGCCCGGCGCCGACGATCCTTATGGCGAAGGTCCGCCGCCTGCGCCAGTGGCCGAGCCGAAGGAAGGCCGCGCGAAGTTCAAGGTCCGTCGTCCCCCGCCAACCCGCGACCCGAAGCTCTACGACTATGAGTGAAAAGGCCGGATTGAAACAGAATCAGAGGCAAGATTTCTCCGAACCGAAAACAGTAATTTTGTAGATTCTGTCCAAACCGCGTCTGTCCGGCATTTTGACGAAATAGGGCTTTCGCTTTTCGTGGCGGTGCTCAAGTTTGCCAACTGTGTCAAAACACCCGGAAATCGCTACCCGTATCGCCGCCGCCAAGGTCGCGGTCATGGCCGAGACGGAGCTCATGCACCGCGAGTTCGGCCGGGCGAAGAGCGAGCGCAAATACGACGGCACCCGCGTCACCGCGACGGACATTGCCATCTCGAAGCATATTCAGCGCGCGATAATCGAGCAGTTTCTCGAGGATCAATTCTTCAGCGAGGAGCTGGCCGAAGGCACGGCTCCGATTAAGGTCACCGCGCGTTTCTCCTGGGTGCTCGATCCGATCGACGGCACGAACAATTTTGCCAACGGTATCGTTTACTGCGCGATCTCCCTCGCGCTGCTGGAAGACGGCGTGCCCATCTACGGCGTCGTCTACGATCTCGCGCGGCGCGTGTTGATCCACGGTGGTCGCGGCTACGGCGTGTGGGACGGTGACCGGAAGGCGCATGTGCGCCTGGAGCCGCCGCACAGCTACAGTCTTATCGGATTTCACTCGCCGGTGGACAAAGCCTACGCGACCGAAGCAAAGCGCGTGATCGAGAATTTCAAGATTCGCGGGCTCGGCAGCAGCACGCTGCATCTCGCCTACACGGCGGTCGGGCTGCTCAACGGTGTTGTCGAGCACAACAACAAGGTGTGGGACATCGCCGCCGCCGTGCCGCTGTGCCTCGAAGCCGGCGCGGAGAT
>JANXWT010000420.1 GCA_025351035.1 Opitutia bacterium
TTCAACGGAACCCGAGGAGGGGACGAGTTTGCGGCTCGATTGCGACACCGGATTCGGCTCGGCGGTGTTCGTCACCGGGGCGTTCGGTTTTGCCGCTGCCGGCGAGATCGTGCGTCGGATCGCGCTAAAGGAATAGCTTTCGGAAATTCTGTTCCACCTGCGCAGCGAGCGGTTCAAGCGCAATGCCGCGCAACTCGGCGAGTGCGTCGTATGCCACCGCGATGTTGACGGGGTGGTTGATGACGGAGCCGTCGGGGTCGGTGCCGAGAGGAAATCGGTTGCGTTCGGGCGGCGGTGCGTAGGCCGGCGCGTCGGTTTCGACGAGCAGCCGGTCGGCGGGCACGGCACGGAAACTCGCGCGCTCCGCGGTGCGCTTGGGCTGCTCGGCCGCGAGGTTGTAGGAGAAATACGCGCCAAGGTCCGCGAAGGGTTGCACCAACTCGACCGGGCCGCCGTAGTGGTGCAGCAGGAAACCGCGCGCGGGTCGCGGCGTCGTGCGCAGCACTTCGAGCAGCGGGCCGAACGCCTGCGTGCAGTGGATCGACGCGGCGCGGTTGAACTCGGCGGCGAGCGCGAGTTGCCACGCAAAAACCTCCCGCTGTTCGTCCATCGGCGCGACGCGCAGGCCGGCGATGCGCGGGTCGCCGGGCCGCACACCGTCGACAATCCAGCGGTCGAGGCCGATCTCACCGACGTGGGCGCGCGGGTCGGCGGCGAGCGCGGCGCGCAGCTTGCGTTGCCAGTCGGCCGTGCGGTTCCCGCTGTCCCAGGGATGCACGCCGTAGCTGGGGATGAACCGAAATTGAGAGCTGAGAGCTGAGGGCTGAGAGCAAAGACTGGCGACGGTGGGCCACTCGTCTTCGTTGGTGCCGTTGACAACACCGGCACGGCAGTTGACGCGCACTAGATCGTCGGCAATCGCCGGGAGATGCGGCGCCAGTGAGTCGAACTGAAGATGAAAATGCGCGTCGTAGAAATTCATGTGCGAGAGTTTGTCGCGGCGAACTCGCGGATTTTGGCGCGGACGGACCGCAGGCCGTTGAGCCGGGTGGGGGAGAGCTGGCGGTCGAGCCCGAGTTGTTCAATCAACGCAGGTTCGGTGGCGACGACCTCGGCCGGCATCGCGCCGTTGTAGAGATCGGTCAGCAGGGCGAGCAACCCCCGCACGAGCGGTGAGTCGGCGTCAGCGCGGAAGACGCAGCGGCCGTCGCGCACCTCGGAGACGACCCACGCGAGTGAGATGCAGCCTTTGACCCGATTGGCCTCACTGCGCTCGGCCTCGGCGAGCGGCGGCATCCGGCGGGCGCGGTCGACGATGGCGGAGAGGCGCTCCTGCGAATCGTCGATGAGGCCGTAGTCGTCGATGAGCTGCTGCTGTTTCTCGGCGAGGGTCACGCGGCGAAATTGCGCGGCCCGGGTGCGGCTTGCAAGCCGCGGGGCGGGCGGCTCAACTTTCGCCGTGAATCCCTTCGCGATCGGCTGGTTTTGGCGCGGCTTCAAGGGCCGGAGCGTGACCTTCGCGCTGCTCTTTGCGACGTTTGTGCTTGGCTGGCCGCTGTCAGACGCGCTCGGGCGACTGCTCGCACGACTGGGCGTGCATTGGCTTTACGTGCTGATCCTGCCGGCGCTGCTGTTCTGGTGGCTGGCGAAGCACGAGGAGCGGTTCATCCCCGAGGAGTTGAAGCGCAAACTCTGGGCGCGCTCGTTGATCGTCGGCTCACTCGTGCTGGCGATCCTGATCGCATGGCTGCGGAAGTAGGAGCGAGCCCGGGAAAACTGCTGCGGTCATTTATTCGCGGCGGCGAGCCGGGTGCGTAGGGCAACCCTCAGGTCAGCCGTCTTCCAATGACTCTCGACCACCTTGTTATAGGCGGGCACGGCCATCGTGAGCATCAGCCGCCCGCCGACATTCTTCATCCCGGACTCTTTCACGAGAATGTTGCTAAAGTCCTGACTGCGCACGTTGAACTTGCCGAGTTCGCGGGCCTCGGCCAAGTCCGCCAGCTCGCGGATGCGGTCGCCGAGGAGATTCGTCGTGGCGATGGGATTGAAGAACAGACTGCTCAGAAAATTCAGCGGACGGCGCAAAGGGAAGCTGGTGCCCCGAGCGGCCGCAATGGTGTCGCCGAGTTTCATGCGATTGAAGAGCGGCGAAAAAACCACGTATTCCACGAGGAGCAGGCGGCGTGCGAGGGCCGGAGCATTTTCCTGGCCCAACGCGACGGCGAGGCGGGCCCGGCTCGCGGCGGACACCGGTGTCCGGTCGAGCACGAGGGCGGCGGTCTGCAGGGTCACGCGCTCCACGACGACGGCGACCATGGTGCGGACCAGTGTGCGGGACGAGAGCTGCAGTTTGCGGCTGACCTCCAACTGCGGCACGAGCAGGTCAATGGCTTCGTCGCCGCGGCCGTCGAGCGCCAGCAGCATGGCGACGGCGCAGGTGTGCTTGGACAGTGTGCGCCAAACCGAGAACGACATGAGGTTTGCGCTATAGTCGGAGACAGTGAGGTCGCCGAGGCGGTCAAAGGCGGCGAGTTCGCCGAACCAGCGGCGCTGTGGGGCGAGGGTGGCCCAGTCCGCTTCGATGGCGGCGCGATTCTTGGTGACGGACTCCAACCACTTTGCGGGATTGTCTGGGTTGGCCAGGACAGGAGCGCTCAGTTTGGTGGCGGCAAAGGCTTTCGCCTCGGCACTCGGCGTCTGTTTCGAATATTGCATGAGGACAGCGTAGCTCTTCTCCGCCCCGGCAAACGCCGGGGAGAATTCCTCGATCGTGATCGGCTGCCGAATGGCCGCGTCGTCCCACGACAGCCACGCGAGCACCGGAAGCACAGCCAGCCAGAGCACCGCAATCACGGGCCAGCTGAGCCAACTCCGCCGTTCCGCCACGGCCAGGACGATCAGCGGCACTAGGATTACGAAGAGGATCGTCAGACCAATGGCGGTCTTTGGAATTTTGCTGCCCCGCGAGAAGAGCTGCTGGAAGGTGTCATGCACGACCGGCAAGCAGCCGATGACGGCGAGAACGGTGATGACCGTGAGCGCGAGACAGAGGCCGATGAGGACGAGGGAGCGGACAAACCGGAGCCAAAGCGGTCCGGGCACTGACGGGGTGGGGTTGGGGTTCATGACAGAGGAAGTGTGGCGGATTGATGGGAGAATTGCACGGCCGATTACATTGCTGAGCCCGCCGTGCTGGCGCGGACGGATCGACCCCGGCTCTATGGACTGATCCTGCAGGCCCTCTTTTCTGGTGACTGGGCTAAGCACGAGGAGCGGTTCATCCCCCAGGAGTTGAAGCGCAAAGTCTGGGCGCGCTCGGTGATCGCCGGCGCACCTGTGCTCACGCGGCCGTTGACAGGGGCGGCAGCGGGCAGCCGAGGGCGTCGGCGACGGCGCGGAGCAGTTCGGCTTCGGTGGCGAGGATCACGCCGTCGCTGCTGACGACGTGCGCGGCGGCGAGGAGCGCGCGCTGCTTGATCGGGCCGGAAGCGGTGGCGAGTTTGTCGAGCGCGGCGTCGAGTTGGGGAAAATTCCACGTCTGGGCGGAGGCAAACTGGAGCGAACTCGCGATGAGTGGCAACTGCGTGACACCGGTGGCGAACGCGGTGGATTGTGTGGCGGTGTCGTCGGACGACGCGCTCGCGAGCACGGAGAGGACGAGACTGATTTCGCCGGCGACAGCTTGGAACGAGAAGATCGCGGGCGAGTCGTGCGCCTGCGGCTGGCGGGCGACAACGACGTGGCGGATGAGCGCCTTCTGGATCATGAACTCGAAGACGGACACTTCGCCGTCGACCATAATGAGAGCATCGGCGGTCCGGGCGAATTGACCGAGCGCGGCGTCGGGCAGATTGCGCAGGACGGGCAAAGTGAGATTGATCAGTGGCAGGCGGGCCTCGGAGAAAAGTTGAGCTGTGAGAGAAAAGAGTTCGCGAGTGCGCTGAAGAGTGTCGCTGCCGCCGAGCGAACCGAGCAGCGCGAATTGTTTTTCCTGCACGGCGGTGGTGCCGTCGAGGAGCAGGGCATAGACCAGCGCCGCGGCTTCGCCGGGCTGGTGAGCGGCGTCGCGCAGGCGCGACGGCACGCGGGCGAGGAGCTGCTGCGCGTAGTCCACGCGGTCGGGCGTGAGGCTGCCGGCGAGCGCCATGGCGGCGAATGGCGCGAGGGCCTGCAACGGTGGCGGCGTGGGTATTTTCCTGGCGAAGCCGGCGTCGACGAATGATTCGCGGCCGACATCAACGACCTCGGGCGCATCGATAAACTTGCCGTCCCAACGGGGATCGACGGCGCGGATGCGTTCCTCGAGCGGCGGATGCGTAGCCCAGAGCCCGCCGAAGTTGGAACGGAAGCTTTGGGCAAAAAAGAAATGGCCGATTTCCGCAGCGTGACTGTCGAGGATATTGGAGCCAAGGGCGAGGCCACCAATTTTTCGCAGGGCATCGCCGATGCCGCCGGGATTGCGCGTGAACTGCACCGCCGACGCATCGGCGAGGAATTCGCGCTGGCGGGAAACGGCAGCTTGGATCAGCCGGCCGAAGAAATAGCCGATGTAACCGACGATCATGAGCGCGAGGCCGATGGCGAAAATCAGCGCCACGCCGCCGCCCTTTTTGCCGCCGCCAGTGCGAATGCGCCCGCGGCCGAACGATGAGAGGATGCCCCGCCCAAGTTCGCCGAGGACCAAAATGCCGAAAACGATGGCGGTGAGTTTTACGTTGAGCCGCATGTCGCCGTTGAGGATGTGGCTGAATTCGTGGGCGATGATGCCTTGGAGTTCATCGCGGTTGAGCTTGTCGAGTGTGCCACGCGTGACGGCGACGGCAGCGTCGCTGGTCGTGAGGCCGGCGGCGAAGGCATTGAGGCCCGGCTCCATGTCCATAACGTAGACGGCCGGCACCGGCACGCCGGAGGCGATGGCCATTTCCTCGACGACGTTGAGCAGGCGGCGCTCGCGCAGGTCGGTTGTGTGCGGATCGACGCTGCGCCCGCCCGCCATCTCGGCGATGGCGCTGCCGCCTTCGCGCATCTGCGACCACTTGTAGAGGGAGGCGAGGCCGACAACGGCGAGAGTGCCGAGGCCGACACCAGCGAAGATTTGCGGGTCCCACCAGCTCGTCACCACCGGCTGATCGTCATAGTAGGAACCATTGCGCGAGAACGAGCCGGCTTGTCCGACCAAGAGGACGGCGGCGACGTAGCCGGTGAAGATGGTGCCGAGGACGGCAAGCGCGAAGAGCAGGACGAGCCGGTGGGTCCGTTTGCGCGCGCGCTCCTGAGCCTCGAAGAAGTCCATGGGTCAGAGGGACCGGACAGAATTAACCGAATGGGCCGAAGGAATCACACCAAGCAGCGAAGCAGAGTGATCAGTATTCTTGGAGTGTTTCGCGGCCATTTGATTTTGAGGCGGCGCGGCCACGAGGGCCGGCCCTACAGGTTTCGAGCCGCGGTCAGGCAGGTTCGACCACGACGGCGGTGCCGTAGCAGAGGACTTCGGTGACACCTTGGGAAATTTCGGTGGCGTCGTAG
>JANXWT010000423.1 GCA_025351035.1 Opitutia bacterium
TCGCTTGACCCTCCATGTCGCCCCCGCCCTCCCGTCGCAAGCAGTCCGAGCCCGCGGTCCGCGCGCTCACTGGCACCGTGACGATCACGCGGCAGGTGCATTTCAACTCGGCGCACCGGCTCTACAACCCGGCGAAAAGCCTCGCTTGGAATCAAAAGCAATACGGCCTCTGCACCAATCCGCACTGGCACGGCCACAACTACGTGCTCGAAGTCTCCCTGCGCGGCCAACCTGACCCGGTCACCGGCTACATCGTCGACCTCGGTGAGCTTAAGCGCATTCTCCACACCGCCGTCGTCGACCGGTGCGACCATCGCAACCTGAATGACGAGGTTGGCTTCCTGCGCGGCGTCATTCCCTCGACCGAGAACCTCGTGATCGCGTTCTGGAACGAAATCGCGCCCCACATCAAATCCCCCGCGCGCCTCCACTGCGTGCGCCTCTACGAGACGCCGCGCAATTACGCCGAGTTCTTCGGCCCCGCCGCGACATGAATTCATCCGACCTCGCTGTCCGTGTAGAGACGCAGTCTCGCTGCGCCCTTTCGGTCGAGATGCTTCTTGGGCGCAGCAAGTCTGCGCCCCGACCGTCATTCCGCCCATGAAACAAATGTATCTCCACCGCTCCGCGAGCGGGGCCGCCGCCAAGGTGGCGCGCGAATACGACCGGAAATTCCGGGCCTCGCCCGCTTACCGCGCCTCGTTGCCCGACATGATGGAGGTGGCGCACGAGGCGATCCACGGCGCCAATGTGCCGATCCAGCAGGTCGGCATCCACAATTTCAAACTGCCGCTCCGCTACCGCACCAAGGCCGGCAAGGTTCTCACGCTCGAGACCAGCGTCACCGGCACCGTGTCGCTCGAGGCCGAACTGAAGGGCATCAACATGAGCCGCATCATGCGTTCGTTCTACGAGCACAAGGACGGCGTCACCACCGGCGAGTGGATGGGCAAAATCCTCAAGAGCTACCTGCGCAACGTCGATACCAAGGACGCGCGCCTGAAAATCAATTTTTCCTACCCGATGCTTCGCGCCAGCCTGCGCAGCGGCCTCGCGGGCTACCAATTCTACAACGTGGCCTTCGAGGGCGTGATGACCCGCGACGGACGTTACCGCCGCTTCATCCATTTCGATTTCGTCTATTCTTCCGCCTGTCCGTGCTCCGCTGAGCTGACCGAGCACGCCCGCGATCAGCGTGGCACCTACGGCGTGCCGCACTCGCAGCGCAGCAAGGCCCGCATCACCATCGAGGAAGTCGCGGGCCGGAAAATCTGGATCGAGGACATCCACACTCTCTGCCTGCGCGCGCTCCGGACCGAGACGCAGGTGATGGTGAAGCGCGAGGACGAGCAGGCGTTCGCCGAGCTCAACGGCGCGAACCTCAAGTTCGTCGAGGATGCCGCGCGGCTGCTTTACCGCGAGTTCGACGCCGACAAGCGCATCGCCGATTTCCGTATCGCCTGCTCGCACCTCGAGTCGCTCCACTCGCACGACGCCGTGAGCGTGATCTGCAAGGGCGTGCCCGGCGGCTTCGTCGCCGACTTCATGGATTTCGGGCAACTGCTCTGCTGAGTGGTTTCACGCAGAGCCGCTAAAAGCCCGCAAAGAAACCATTCTTCACTTGGCGTCTTTGCGCCTTTGCGTGAGATTTCTGGGATGAGCACCCCCGTAGTTGTCATCACTGGCGCGTCCCAGGGCATCGGCGCCGCCATTGCCAAGCACTTCGCCGCCGAGTTGCCCGGCGTGCGCCTCGCGCTCGTCGCGCGCAACGAGAAAAACCTCCGCGCCGCCGCGCGCGCCTGCGCAAAGCTCGGCGCCTCGGCTGAGGTGTTCCTTTGCAACGTGGCCGATGAAGCCTCGGTCACTGCGATGTCGGCGGCCGTCACGCAGTGCTTCCACCGCGTTGATGTGCTGATCAACAACGCCGGCAAGTTCGCCGGCGCACCGTTTCTGGATATGACGACCGCGATGTTTGACTCTCAGATCGCGGACAATCTCCGCAGCGTGTTTCTGGTCTCGCAAGCCTTCGTCCCGGCCATGGTCAAACGCGGTCGCGGCGACGTGTTCAACATGAGCTCGATCGCCGGCTTGCAAGCCTACCCGAATGGCGCGGCATATTGCGCGGCCAAGTTCGGTGTCACCGGCCTGACCAAGGTCATGCGTGCCGAGCTGAAGGACAAGGGCGTGCGCGTCTGCTGCGTGCATCCCGGCGCGGTGTGGACGCCGTCGTGGGACGGCAGCGGCGTGCCCACCGAGCGCATGATGCCCGCCGCTGATATCGCCGCCGCGATCCTCGCCGCGCACCGGATGAGCCGTCGCACCGTCGTCGAGGACATCGTCCTCCGGCCGCAGCTCGGCGATCTCTGACTTATTTCGCCGGGTCGGGATCGGGCAGCGTGGACTCGTGGACCTGCAATGCGCGCCAGCCGTCGGCGCGTTTGATCATCGCCATCGTGAGCGCGAGAGTGAACGAGCGCTTCGAGCCGTCCTTCGCGACAAAGTCCACGTGGCCGGTCGACGTGACGATGGCGAGATTCGGCGCGGGCCGCGCGACGGCGGCGAGTTTCGTGTGCACGTCGGCGGTCGCCAGCTTGGCCCACGACTTCACGTGCAGCTCGCGGATGTCGGCGTAGGAATACGTCTTGGCGTTGAAGGCGTAGGTGAAACCCGGGCCATCCTCGAAGAGTCCGAAGAAATTGTCGACCTGCAACGACATGATGCCGGCATCGACCTTCGCGCAAATCACGGCGAACTCCTTCTGGTCATCGGGCGTCGGCGCCGTCGGCTCGGCGGCGAACGCGGCCGCGACGGAGAGAAGGAACGCAGTGAGGAAGCAGAGGCGGAGTTTGGACATGCCGCAGACAATGCAGAGCGCCGCGCCCGCGCCAACTCTCAACCATCACGGCGCCGGGATCGTGAAGAGTTCGGCGAATCCTTTGCCGCCACGAGTAAAAAGAATCGTGCGGCCGTCGGGCGAGAAAACGGGAGCCGTGCTGCGCGCCTTGAGATCGGTGAGCGCCATAGGATTCGATCCGTCGGAGTTCATGACAAAGATCTCGTAGACATCGGCCGGGCTGCCGCGATTGCTGGCGAAGACGATGCGCTTGGAATCCGGCGACCACGCCGGCCAGCCGTCGAAGGCCGGACCGTTCGTGAGGTTCGCCTCGCCGCTGCCGTCGGCGTTGCAGACGAACACCTCGGAGTTTCCGGCGGTGAGTTTGCGGTAGACGATTTTCTGCCCGTCGGGCGACATGGCCGCGTAGGTGCTGACGGCGCCGTCGTGCGTGATCTGGCGGAACCCGGTGCCGTCGGGTTTGACCGCGTAGATTTCGAAGACCTCGGCTCCGTTTGGTTCCTTGGTGTCACGCGAGGAGTTGAAAATCACCTCCGTGCCGTCGGGCGTCCATTGCGGGTGAATGTCGTTGGCCGGATGGTTGGTCAGCCGCACGGTGTCTGAGCCGTCGAGATTCATGACATAGATCTCAAGATTGCCGTCGCGGTTCGACATGAAAGCGAGCCGCCGCCCGTCGGGCGAGATGGCCGGCATCTCGTCGTTGACTTTGCCGGCGGTGAGCGGGTGCGGATTTTTGCCGTCGGCGTCCATCAGCCACACGGCGAGCGTTTCGGGGTCGTTGCCGAGCCGGTTGGACGCGAAGGCGATTTTCCGGCCGTCCGGCGAATAAATACCGTCGACGGAAACGACTGTCGTCAGGCGCTTGGGAGCCGCGACCGGCTCTGCGGCATCGGCGCCGAGACCAGCGGCGATCGCCAAGGCTGCGGCGATGAGTCGGCATGCGCGAGCTGTGCGGAGAGAAAATATTTTCATGGTCGCATCTGAGTTTGCGCGGACCCGGTCTCGAAATGGGGTCTCGGTCTCGAAATGGGGTCTGGCTTTGTAGTTTGTGGTGAGGTGGACCCCGTTGGTTGGACAACGGATCGGGTAAATTAAGTTAAGATAAGGGAGGGGGCGCAGAGGGAGGGGCGAAGCTCCTCCCCCGCTCTGATTGGGTTGTTGGCTGATGAGTGCGTTGAGTTCAAGCGCTGAGCGCGACCGGCAGGTCGCGGCGGTAGACTTCCATCGGGGTGACATCCCGGCCGTGTGAGCTGTGGGGGCGCCGCTCGTTGTAGAAGTGGAAGAAGGCGGCGAGGTTGGTCTCGGCCTCGATCTGGGAGCCGTAGCTCTTGAGGTAGATCTCGCCGTATTTGACCGTGCGCCACAGCCGCTCGACGAAGACGTTGTCGAGGCAGCGGCCCTTGCCATCCATCGAGAGCTTCACGCCGGCAGCGAGCAGTGGCTGGGTAAACTCCGCCGAGGTGAACTGGCAGCCCTGGTCGGTGTTGAAGATTTCGGGGACGCCATACTGATCCATCGCCCGGCGCACGGCCCGGGCGCAGAAGCCGGCATCGAGGGTGTTCGACAGCTCCCAGGCCAGAACCGCCCGGCTATACCAGTCGATCACGGCGCACAGGTAGATGAAGCCGCCCTGGATGGGCACGTAGGTGATGTCCATCGCCCAGACCTGGTTGGGCCGGTCGATCACCAGCCGGCGCAACAGATACCGGAAGACCGGGTTCGACGGATGCTTCCGGGACAGGTTGGGCTTCCGGTAAATCGCCTCCAGCCCCATCAGCCGCATCAGGCGCTGCACCCGCTTGCGGTTCACGGGATAGCCCTGCCGGCGCAGCCAGCGGGCCATCTGCCGGGAACCGAAGACCGGATACGCCAGATAGGTTTCGTCGATCACCCGCATCAATTGCAGGTTCGCGTCCGACTCCGGCTCCGGTTCGTGGTAGTAACTCGCCCGGGCCACGCCGAGCAGTGCGCACTGCCGGACGATCGGCAGCTTCGGATGTTCCGGTTCTATCATGCGGCGACGCTCCTCAAGGGTTGAGCTGGCCAACTTTTTTTTTGAGCCATTCCAACTCCATCTTCAGGCGGCCGATCTCCTCGAAGAGTTCCTTCTCCCGCGCCTGCGCCTCCTTGGCGTCCTGGTCGCCCTTGCGGGCGAACACCTCCGGCCGCCGCTCGGCCGCCTCCTTCTTCCACTGGCTCACCTGCACCGGGTGGACCTGGTATTTGGCGGCGATGGTGTGGACCGGCTCGATGCCCTTGAGGGCTTCCAAGCCGACGCGGGCTTTCAGATCGGGACTATGCTGACGACGTTTCTTTGACATGGGGATCGTTGGGCTGAGTTTGCGTTAACGATCCGGCCTGTCCAGTTTTCGGGGTCCACCTCAGCATGAGCGACTCGCCTTGATCCGTTTCATAACATTCCGTCACCACCCGTAGCTGCGTTTGATCCTCAGATTTTCGTAGAGGTCGTCCGGCAACTCAGTGAGGAAACGTGAGGGCGTGAGCATCCGCCGTCGCTCAGTAGCTATGGCGCGACAAGTCATGCCGCCGGGGCCGGCGCGGGTGGCGGCGTGGCAATGGCGGCAGATTACGGAGTCTCCGCCACAATCTTTCCATTGCGCATGACGTAGAGCTTGGTTCCAGCGGCGCGGGCCCGGGTGGCGGCTGTCTTGGCAGCGCGACGCATGGCGGCGGTGATGGCTTTGGTGCGAGTGTCGAGGACGGGAGATTTCATGGGCGTTTTTCCAAGAGAACGGGTGGGCGGAGATTGGCGTCGAAGAGCCACCAAGCGTGGCAAAGGGGACCATACACGCTCTCGAAGTTTCGCCAACTCCGAATAAAGCGCCGGCGCACATCGGCGGCCGGCACGTCGTGCCCGCCTTCCTTGACTCGGGCGGCAATACGCTTGAGGGCAATTTCCGGAGAGGCCAGTTGAAGATAGACGATCTCGACGCGGTAGCCGCTGGTCTTCCATCGCTTGATGCGCTCGACGTAAGCCCGCCCACTCAAAGTGCTCTCAAAAGCGAAATCCACGCCCGAGCCGGCCAACCTGTCGAGTTCGGAGAGGAACACTCGGCCTGCGTTCACGGCGGCCATGAAGGGCTTAAGCGGGGACAGCCCGGCTGCGATAAGGTCGGCGTTTACGAATTCAATGATGCCACCCTCGCGAGGCAGGAATTCCCGGGCAAAGGTCGTCTTCCCCGCACCGTTGGGCCCGGCGATGATAAGGCAGACGGGAGCTTTGGCGGAGGCAGGCATCAGGCGGCTGGCGAATCAATGACCGAAAACTATCGCGGCGTCCAGCCGTCGCTAAAGCCATGTCTGGCAAGAAAGCCTGTCCGAAAGTTTGATACGGCACGTTCGGAGAACTCGCCCCACCTCAGCGTTCTCTGCGACCTCGGTGTAAAAAAACAGAATCACCAGCCATAGGATCGTTTGATCCGCAGCTCCTCGTAGAGATCGTCGGGGAGTTCGGTGAGAAAGCGTGACGGCGTGAGCATCATGCCGCCGGGGCCGGGGCGGGAGGCGACTCGCGGGTAGCTGATGTAGAGTTCGTTTTTGGCGCGGGTGACGGCGACGTAGAAGAGGCGGCGTTCTTCTTCGACGTCTCCGGCTTCGATGGAGCGGCGGCCGGGGAACATGCCGTCGGCGGCGCCGATGAGGAAGACGACGTCATACTCGAGGCCCTTGGCTTGGTGCACGGTCGTGAGTTTGATGGCTTCTTCGTTCGCATCGACGTGCTTGTCGCTCGTCTCGCCGTTGAGGAGGACGATCTGCGCGAGGAGATCCTGAAACTCGGTGAAGCGGCCGGCGAAGCCGACGAGCGCTTTCAATTCCTCGAGGCGGTCGAGGTAGTCGGCGTAGGCGCCCTTGAGGTAGTCGCCATACCAGCCGTCGATGGCGACCTCGACAGTCTCGCTGGGCTTGAGCGTGCTCATGGCGTCGGCGACTTGGCGGAGCGAGGCGCAGAAACTGCCCCAGTCTTCCTTGGCATCCTTGGCGACCTTGCTCTTCACGTCGTCGGTGGCGAGGACGTCGATGAAGTTCTTCTGCATCATCCGCGCGTGGTCGAGGGCGGCGGCGTGGATTTTCTGCGCGCCCTTCTCGCCGACCTTGGGGAGGAGGATGGCGATGCGTTGCCAAGCCTGGGTGTCGCTCGGGTTGTAGACGAAGCGGAGAAACGCCACGAGGTCGCGCACGTGCTGGCGCTCGAAAAATTTCACGCCGCTGGTGATCTGGTAGGGGATGCCGGCGCGGGAGAGCGCGAGTTGCATCTCGAGGGCGATGAAGTGCGAGCGGTAGAGGATGGCGATTTCGTTGGCGGAGACGCCGTCGTCGCGGATGAGCGAGGCGATGCGCTTGAGGATGAAGTCGGCCTGCTCGCGATCGTCCATGCACTGCACGACGTAGGGCTTTTCGGCATGGGCGCGGTGGGCGCGGAGGGCCTTGTCGAAGTGGCGGCCCTTGGGCTGGGCGTTGAGCACGCCGTTGGCGAAGGCAAGGATTTCGGGCGTGGAGCGGTAGTTGGTCTCGATGCGGTGGATGACAGTGCCCGGGTGGCGGTCGGGGAACGTCATGATGTTCTCAAAGTCGGCGCCGCGCCACGAGTAGATGCACTGCGCGTCGTCGCCGACGGCCATGATGCAGTGGTGCGCGGCGAGCCGGTCGACGATCTGCGCCTGGATGGTGTTGGTGTCCTGATACTCGTCGACGAGGACGTGGCGGAAACGGTGCGCGAAATACGCGGCGACCTGCGGCGCGTCGGTGAGGAGCTGGAGCCAAAGTTCGAGGAGATCGTCGTAG
>JANXWT010000438.1 GCA_025351035.1 Opitutia bacterium
TCAAGGCCGTCGTGCAGGCGCTTTACCTGCTCTCCGTCTCGGCGGGCAACTTCTTCACCGCGTTCGTCCACTATTTCATCGCGAATCCCGACGGCACCGTGAAACTGCAAGGCGCGTCCTACTACAACTTCTTCGCACTGCTCTCGATGGGCGCCGCCATCGTCTTCTGCTTCGTCGCCATCCGCTACAAGGAAGTCAGCTACCTGCAGGACGAGGCCCCCGCCGCAACCTAAACCCAATTCGCCATGAAATTCCTCGACCTCAAAGACGGCCGCTTTGTCAATCTCGCGCAGATCACGTTTATTGTGACCGACGATGGCGTGACCAAAATCTATCTGGTCGGAATGACCCTGCCCCTCGAGTTTTCGCCGGAAAGTGCGCAGGCCATCTTCGCGGCGATTCGCGAGCATGTGGTCACCCCCGGCGCTTAATTACCGTATGTCACGACTGCCCATCACCAAAACCCCCAAAGTCTACGTCGGCGGCGCGTTCATCCGCTCCGAGAGCGCCCGCACGTATCCGCTCCAGGATGCCGCCGGAAATTTCTTCGCCAACATCCCGCAGTGCACGCGCAAGGATGTCCGCAACGCCGTCGAAGCCGCCGCCAAGGCCGGCCCCGGCTGGGCCAAGCGCACCGCCTACAACCGCGGCCAGATCATCTACCGCCTCGGTGAGATGATCGAAGCGCGCAAGTCCGATCTGGCCGACGCCCTCATGCTCGGCGGCGCCTCGAAAGCCGCCGCCGCGAAGGAAATCACCGCGACCATCGACCGCCTGATCTACTATGCCGGTTGGACCGACAAATACGAACAGGTGCTCGGCAACGTGAATCCCGTCGCGTCGCCGCACTTCAACTTCACCGTCACCGAACCGATGGGCATCATCGGCCTGCTCGCGCCGGAGGAAGCCCCGCTGCTCGCGCTCGTGTCGCTCTTCGCGCCCGCCATCGCGTGCGGCAACACCGTCGTCGCCCTCGCCTCCTCCGCGCAGCCCTACCCGGCCATCGTGCTCGGCGAGATGCTCGCCACGAGCGACCTGCCCGGCGGCGTGGTTAACCTGCTCACCGGCTACCGCAAGGAAATGGTGCCGACCTTCGCCACGCACACGCACTTGCGCGCCATCGCCGGCGTCGCCAACGCCGACGAACGCAAAGCCCTCAAGCTCGCCGCCGCCGACAGCGTGAAACGCGTGAAACTCTCGAAAGCCGAGGAGCCCACCGACTGGTTCTCCGACCGCGCGCAGAGCCTCTACGAAATCCGCGACCTCGTGGAGTTCAAGACCACCTGGCACCCGATCGGCGCGTGATAGAAATTAGCGAAACCTTCCAGTTGCCACATGAATTTCTTCGTCGGAATCACCAACAATGAGTGGTTTCGACTCCTCGCGGCCCGGGCACCCGACGAAGTAAATTTCTGGAGACCGCGCAGCCAGCAGCAATTCCGCGCCATCAAGAAAGGAGAATTGTTTCTCTTTAAGCTGCATTCTCCGGAAAACTACATTGTCGGTGGTGGTTACTATTTGCGGCACGATTTTCTGCCAATCCGATTTGCTTGGGATACTTTTGGCCAGAACAATGGCGCGCTCGACTACCGAACCTTTGAAAGCCGCATATTGGAGCACCGTGATCAGCGTGAATTGGCGTTGAAGCTCGGGTGCACAGTGCTCGTGGAACCATTTTTTTGGCCGCGCGAGCTATGGATTCCCGCCCCGCAAGACTGGGGATCGGGTATCATGATAGGTAAAACCTACGATTCCAACAACGCTGTCGGCAGTTCGCTTTGGAATGAGGTGATGATCCGATTGCACGGTCAATCTACAGGCATTGCAGCAGAAGCGGCCCAAGATCGCTATGGATCAGCACAGTTCGTGCAACCTCGATTGGGTCAGGGTGCCTTTCGCCTAGAAGTAACCAATGCTTACGGCCGGCGCTGCGCAATTACGGGCGAAAAAACACTTCCAGCACTCGAAGCTGCACATATTAGACCCTACGGTGAAGACGGTCCCCATCTCGTAAGCAACGGGCTCCTTCTTCGTTCTGACCTGCATAAATTATTTGATGACGGGTATCTGACAGTATCACTCGATTACAAGGTGGAGATCAGCCGTCGGATTAAAGAAGAATTTGAAAACGGCCGTCATTACTACGCACTTCACGGCCACCAACTGGAAACTCTTCCGATGTCTGCGCAAGAAAAGCCGGCCAAGAATTTCCTGGAATGGCACCATAACAATCGTTTCAAATCGTAGCGCTGTGCCATCCGCTGCGAAGCAGCTTTGTTTCATGCCGCCATGAAATCAGCCTGCCTGCGCCAGCTTCGCATTGAGTTAACCGATGCGTGTGGTGCGTGAAACGCGCCCGATCCACGCGGTCGCAGCCGAGGCAATTTCGTCTCAGGGATTGATCGGTCTTTATCCGTGCAATCCGCGGAAACTCAGCGTCTGCTCCGTATTAATTCGGATAAAACTTCGCGTTGGTCTTGGCCATCTCGCGGAGTTTGGCGCAGGGCTCGAAATACGGGGCAACGTTCGCCGCGAGTTGATCGAGGCGCTTCACGATTTCCGCCGCGCCGAGGGTGTCGGCATAGCGCAAAGGGCCGCCGCGGAACGGCGCCCAGCCCGTGCCGAAGATCATGCCGAAATCCACATCCTCCGGCGCGTCGACGACGCCTTCCTCGAGCACGCGCGCGGCTTCGTTGACCATCACCAGCACCATGCGGTCCTGCAGCGTCGCGGCGTCCTGGCTCTTGCCTTTGCCGGTCGTCTGGAGAAACGCGACTTCGGGGTTGGCGCTTTCCTTGGCGCCCTTCTCCTTCGGAAAAACGTAGAAGCCGGTGCCTGATTTTTTTCCGAGCCAGCTTTTCTCGATCATCTTCACGAGCGTGTCGTTGATCGGCACCGGTTTTGGCAAACGGTTCTGCAAGTCGGTCGCCACGTGTTGCGCGACATCAAGGCCGACCTCGTCGCTCAGCCGCAGCGGCCCCATTGGCATGCCGAAATCGAGCATGAGCTTGTCGAGCTGCTGCACGCCGCAGCCTTCGTTGAAGAGCCGCACGGACTCGACCATGTAGGGCAGCAAAATACGGTTCACGAGAAAACCGGGGCTGTCTTTCACGAGCACGGGCAGCTTGCCGATGGCCTTCACGAACTGCAGCGACGTATCGAGCGCGGCGGCCGATGTGCGCGGGCCGCGCACGATCT
>JANXWT010000454.1 GCA_025351035.1 Opitutia bacterium
GAACCGTAGGAGTTGAAATCCTCGAAGGCCACGCCGTTCTCGATGAGGTAGCGGCCGGCGGGTGAAGTCTTCTTGATCGCGCCGGCGGGCGAGATGTGGTCGGTCGTCACGCTGTCGCCAAAAATGCCGAGCGCCCGCGCGCCTTTGATCTCGGCGATGCTGCCAGGCTGCATCGAAAAATTCGTGAAGAACGGCGGCTCCTGGATGTAAGTCGAATTTTTGTCGAAGGCGTAGACGTTGCCTGCGGTCGAAGGGATCTCGTTCACTTCGGATTTTGCTCGGCGAAATTACTGTAGAGCCGGCGGAACACCTCGGGCTTGAGCGCGGCCTGCATCTCGTCGCGCACTTCCTGCAACGTCGGCCAAAGCTCCTTCAGCATGACGGGGCGACCGTCTTTGCCGGTGCCGATCGGGTCTGTCGCCATGTCTATGTCGACGCGGCCCGCGAGCGCGAAGGCCACGACGAGCGGCGGCGACATCAGGAAGTTGGCCTTGATGTTCTGGTGGACGCGCGCCTCGAAGTTGCGGTTGCCCGAGAGCACGGACGCGGCGACGAGGTCATTCTTCACGACGGCGTCTTCGATCGAGGCGTCGAGCGGACCGGAGTTGCCGATGCACGTCGTGCAACCGTAGCCGACCGTCTCAAAGCCAAGTTGATCGAGATACGGCGCGAGGCCCGTCTTGTTCAAATACTCGGTGACGACGCGCGAGCCCGGCGCGAGCGAAGTCTTGACGAGTGGATTGACGGTGAGGCCGCGTTCGACGGCCTTCTTCGCGACGAGGCCGGCGGCGAGCATCACACTCGGGTTCGACGTGTTCGTGCAGCTCGTGATGGCGGCGATGAGCACGGAACCGTGGCCGACGCGCTGGCCGTTGACCTGCGCGTTGACGGTCGTGAATTCCTCGGCCTTTTTGCCAAATCCATTTTCCGTGACGGCCTTCGAGAACGAGTCGACAAAGCTCTTCTTCATCTTCGGCAACTCGATGCGATCCTGCGGACGCTTCGGGCCAGCGACGCTCGGCACGACGCTGCCGAGGTCGAGCTCCAGCGACTGCGAGTAATCGATCGCGCCCATCTGCGGGATGCCCCAAAGGCCCTGCGCCTTGTAGTAGGCTTCGTAGGTCGCGATGAGTTTCTCGTCGCGGCCGGTGGCGCGGAGATAGTTCGAACACTCGGCGTCGATGGGAAAGAAACCCATGGTCGCGCCGTATTCGGGTGCCATGTTCGCGATGGTCGCGCGGTCGACGACCGGCAGCGCGGCGGCGCCGGGGCCGAAGAACTCCACGAATTTGCCGACGACCTTCGCCTTGCGCAGCATCTGCGTGACGGTGAGCGCGAGATCGGTCGCGGTGACGCCTTCGCGCAGCGCACCGGTCAGGTGCACCCCGACGACGTCGGGCGTGAGGAAATACACGGGCTGACCAAGCATGCCGGCCTCGGCCTCGATGCCGCCGACACCCCACCCCACGATGCCGAGCCCGTTGATCATGGTCGTGTGCGAGTCGGTGCCGACGAGCGTGTCGGGATAATAGACCTCGCCTTGGTTGAGCATCCCTTGGCCAGAAACTCCAAGTTCACCTGATGCACGATGCCGATGCCCGGCGGCACGACCTTGAATGTCTCAAACGCCTGCATGCCCCACTTGAGAAACTGGTAGCGCTCGCGGTTGCGCGTGAACTCGAGGTCGAGGTTCTTCTGCAGCGCGTCGGCCGAGCCGGCAAAGTCCACCTGCACCGAGTGGTCGACCACGAGGTCAACCGGCACGAGCGGCTCGATGATCTTGGGATTCTTGCCCAGTTTCGCCACCGCCGAGCGCATCGCGGCGAGATCCACCAGCAATGGCACACCGGTGAAATCCTGCAGCACGATGCGCGCGACCACGAATGGGATCTCCGCCGTGCGGGGCTCCGTCGGCTTCCACGCCGCGAGCTCACGGATGTTCGACTCAAACACGCGCTGACCGTCGCAATTGCGCAGCACGGCCTCGAGGACGAGGCGGATGCTCACCGGCAGGCGCGCGATGTTGAAACCGGATTTTTCCAACGCGGGCAGCGAATAGAATTTTTTGCCGCCATCGAAGGACTGCAGGGTGTTGAATGGATTCGGGACGTTGCTCATAGTTCGGAAAGATTGGGCGAAAAAAGAGCGCGACCGTTATCGAGTCGCGCCGGGGAGATTATTTGGCAAGGACCGCCTTGATCGCCGCGAAATTCGGCAGATCCTTCGGCGTCGCGGTCACCTCGGCGTAGCGAATCTTGCCGCTCTTGCCGATGACGAACGCCGCGCGCGCGGAAGTGTCGCCCACGCCGGCCAGCATCGGGAACACGACGTCGTAGGCCTTGGTGACAGTCTTGTTGAGGTCGGAGAGGAGCGGCACGGTGATCTTGTGCTCCTTCGCCCACGCGGCTTGCGCGAACGGGCTGTCGACACTGATGCCGTAGACGGTCGCACCGAGATTGGCGTATTCGCCGAAGCCCGAGGAGATGTCGCACATTTCCTGCGTGCAAACGCCGGTGAAGGCCAAGGGAAAAAACAAGAGCACAGTGCGCTTCGTGCCGAAATTGGCGCTGAGCTTGATGTCCTTGAGACCTTCGGCGGTCATCGACTTGAGAGTGAAATCAGGGGCTTGAGTTCCGACGGCGAGAGGCATGTGAGGAGTGGTGGTTGAGTGTTTTGGAAGCGGATTGGTCGCTCAGGAAGAGGCAAACTAGAGCCGCGCGCAAGCACGCCGCAACCCCTTTTAACCCAATAGCAGACGGGTTACTAAAAACGCCATGCGAGCCATTAGATTTTGTCGCGAGTGAATTGTTAGCTGGAGGGTCCGTGTCCCCGCAGACCGTGGCGCGCGAGGACGCGCCCCTCCCCAATCTCACCTTGTTTGCCGGGCGGCCGGCCCGGACAAACGCCGGGGTTCGCAGGAAGCGAACAACAGTGCCCGTCACTGTGCACTTGCCTCCCAAGCCGCTTGCCGCGTTAGCTCTGGTCACACCATGACGATTCTCGATGAACTCGAGTGGCGCGGCCTCTACGCCGATTGCACCGACCGCGATGCGCTCGCCCAGCGCCTCGCCGCCGGCCCGACCACGCTTTACTGCGGTTTCGATCCCACGGCCGACTCGCTGCACGTCGGCAATCTCGTGCCGCTTTTCGCGCTCCGTCGCTTCCAACTCGCGGGCCATCACCCCATCGCCCTTGCTGGTGGCGCCACCGGCATGGTCGGCGATCCCTCCGGCAAATCCGATGAGCGCAACCTCCTCAGCAACGAGCAGGTCGCGCACAACATCGCCGCCATCAAGGCGCAGCTCGCCAAGTTCCTCGACTTCTCCGCCAACGCGAATCCCGCTCGGCTCGTCAACAACGCCGACTGGACCGC
>JANXWT010000505.1 GCA_025351035.1 Opitutia bacterium
CCGGCCGAGCGCCGTGATGAGTCGCGGCTGCTCGTCGTCCGCCGCGACACCCGCACAGTCGAGCACCGGCACTTCCGCGACCTGCCGGGCCACCTGCGGCCAGGCGACACGCTCTTCCGCAACAACGCCGCCGTCATCCCCGCTCGCCTCCACGCCACACGCCCGACGGGTGGGCAAGTCGAATGCCTTTTGCTTCGCCCCGCGACAGCCGCCGGGGAGTGGTGGTGTCTCCTCCGTCCGGGCAAAAAACTTCCGGTGAGCGCGCAATTCGGTCTCGCCGGATTTTTCACGGGCACCGTGCAGGAGAAAACTGAAGACGGTCCCGCGCGCGTGAACTTCGCCACCACCGATGGCGACATTCTTGCGGTCGCCAACCGCATCGGCGAGATGCCGCTACCGCCCTACATCACCGAACGCCACAGCGACAGCGAGCGCATCTTCGACCGCCAGCGCTATCAGACCGTCTACGCCGACCGTGCGAAGCAAGTCGCCGCCGCCGCCCCGACGGCCGGCCTGCACTTCACGCCCGAATTGCTCGCGCAACTCTCGTCCTCCGGCGTCAATTTCGCCGAACTCACCTTGCACGTCGGGCTGGGCACGTTTCGACCGATCACGACCGAGCAGGTCGAAGACCACGCCATCCACCGCGAGGTCTACGAAATCCCCGCCGCGACCCAGCGCGCGCTCTTCGCGCCCACTGGCCGCCGCATCGCCGTTGGCACGACGTCGGTCCGCAGCCTCGAGGATTTTTTGTCGGCGCAAACGGCCCCGACCGACCGCGATCACCTCGCCGAGGCAAACATCTTCATCTACCCGCCACACACTTTCCGCGGCGTCGATGCGCTTATCACGAATTTCCACCAGCCCAGCTCGACGCTGCTCTGCCTCGTCGCCGCCTTCCTCACGCCCGGCTCGCCCGACGGTATCGCGTGGCTGAAGGAAATCTATGCCGACGCCATCGTTCGCGAATACCGCTTCTTCTCCTACGGCGACGCCATGCTCATCCTCTGACCGTCCGCTCGGACGAGTATTCAGTTGCGAGCCCGACGAATCTGGCTAGCCGTCTGTAGTCTCACCCCCAAACCCAACTATGAAACGCTTCCTTCTTCTCCTTGCCTCGCTCTCTCTCGCCGTCGCCGCCAGCGCCGAAGTCCAGACCTTCAAGATTGACCCCGTCCACAGCTCGGCCGGGTTTAGCCTCCGCCATCTGTTCTCCAAATTTCCCGGCAGCTTCACCAAGGTGACTGGCTCCATCGTCTATGACGATGCCAACCCGGCCGCCGGCAGCGTTGAGGCCTCCATCGACCTCGCCTCACTCAACACCGCGAACGAAAAGCGCGAAGCCGACCTGAAGGAACCCTCCTTTTTCGACGCCGTGAAGTTCCCCACCATCACCTTCAAGAGCAAGTCGTGGACGAAGACCGGTGCCGATACCTTCGACGTGAAGGGCGACCTCACCATGAAAGGCGTCACCAAGGAAGTTTCCCTTAAGGTCACGCTCCTCGGCATCGGCGCAGGCATGGGCCCGGGCGTCGTCGCCTCCGGTTGGGAAGCGTCGACCATCCTCCACAAATCTGACTACGGGGTCACTGGTCCGGCCGGTCTCGGCAAAGTGCTCGGCGACGAAGTCATCGTCAGCATCGCCGTCGAAGCCAAATACAAGAAAGACCAGCCCGCGCCGGCCGCCGCTCCCGCGAAGCAAGGCTGAGTAACTATTGCTCCCATTTCCAAGGACGGCCGCAAGGCCGTCCTTTCTTTTTGCCGGCGGGTCGTTACGTTCCGCGCAGTGACTCCCGCCCAAATCCAGACTCTGATCGAGGACGCTACGTTCGACTACACGATGGGCGCCAACGACGCGGCGCTCGCCAAACTCGCCCGCGCCACCGCCGCCGCGCCCGATTCCTTCGAAGCCTGGCACGCCGTCGCCGAGATCAATTTCTCCCTCCGCCGCCTCGGCGCCGCTCTCGCCGCCGCCGAGCAAGCGCACCGCCTCCGCTCCGACGATCTCTTCATCAACACGACGCTCTCGCGCATCTGGATGGAGAAAGGCGACAAAGCCACCGCCGAAAAATTCGGCGCGCAGGCAAAAATCCTCAGTTGGAAAGACCAGCTCAAGAACCCCGGGTCCCCGCAAGGCGGGCTCTGAATGATAGCAATGTAGGGCCGTCGCTTGTCGACGTGCCGCATCGTGCATTGTCACCCAACGTTCGCCGCATTTTTCGTAAAATTCCCGCCCGTTGACAGCCGCCCGCGTCCCCACCTACCCTCGCGGCCCTATGGAGAGACCCGTCTACCTGCTCGAATTCGAGAAACCGCTCCGCGAACTCGAAAAGCAGCTCGATTCCCTGCACCAGCAGTCGCTCGAGAACAACATCGACATGTCCGCCGAGCTCGCCGCCATCGAAGCCAAGCTCGATACCACCAAGCGCGAGATCTACTCCAGCCTCACCCCGTGGCAGCGCGTGCAGGTCGCCCGCCACCCGAAACGCCCCTACGCGCTCGATTACGTCACGGCACTCTGCACCGAGTTCAACGAGCTCCACGGCGACCGCCAGTTCAAGGACGACCAGGCCCTCATCGGCGGCACCGCGTTCTTCGGCGACCGCGCCGTCATGATCATCGCCCACCAGAAAGGCCGCGACACGAAGGAAAACATTCTCCGCAATTTCGGCATGCCCCAGCCCGAGGGTTACCGCAAGGCCCTCCGCCTGATGAAACTCGCCGAGAAATTCAATCTCCCCGTCCTCTGCTTTGTCGACACTCCCGGCGCCTACCCCGGCGTCGAGTCCGAGGCCCGCCACGTTTCCGAAGCCATCGCCGTCAACCTCCGCGAAATGGCCATGCTCAAGGTGCCCTCCATCGCCGTCATCATCGGCGAAGGCGGCTCCGGCGGCGCGCTCGGCATCGGCGTCACCGACCGTGTTCTCATTTTCGAGAACGCCTACTACTCCGTCATCTCGCCCGAAGGTTGCGCCGCCATTCTCTGGAAAGACCGTGTGCACGCGCCCAAGGCCGCCGAAGCCCTCAAGCTCAACGCCGCGAATCTGAAAAACTTCGGCGTCGTCGACGAAGTCATCGCCGAACCGCTCGGCGGCGCGCACAACGACCCCGCCGCCGCGGCCAAGACGCTCAAAGACGCCTTCACGCGCCACCTCGCCGACCTCGTCGACAAACCCGTCGAAGAACTCCTCGACCAACGCTACGAACGCTACCGCGCCCTCGGCGAATTCCGCGAAGTCGCCGCGAAGTAAGCTGTTTGTCATCGCCCGACCACAAACGGGAATTGGTCGTGCCATGCGAAGCCATTGTTTGGTCGCCTCAATACGTGCAGACCCTACGCATGGCCGTGCCATCCGCAGCTCCTCTCGGCGAAGCCTGGTGCCCGGGGTGGGAGTCGAACCCACAAGACTTTCGTCGGTAGATTTTGAGTCTACTGCGTCTGCCAATTCCGCCACCCGGGCGACACCAAGGCCGCGAAACAAAGCCGCCCCACCGCCAAAGTAAACCCTGATTTTTTCGGACCACCAATCACTCCCTGCATTTCACCACGGATCACCCGCGCAGCCGCTTGGCGACAGATTACCAGCTTGCGCCTTCTGCGCGGAAATGGCTAGAGCATATTCTATTTAGATAGACGCATGTTCGAGGTTTAGGTATAGTCGGGCTCATGAGGATCAAACCATGAGACCACTGAGCGAGGATTTGCGGCAGCGCATCATTGCGGCGCGAGCCAGCGGCGAAGGCACCGGCGAGGTCTGCCAACGCTTCCGGGTCAGCCGCAAGAGCGTGGAGCGCTTCTGGAAGCAGCACCAACGCACCGGCCATTGCCGGCCCAAACAGATTGGCGGCTACCGCCGCTCCCGTCTGCGGCCGCACGAGCCGACTATCCGCCGCTGGATCGCCAAACAGGCTGATCTGACTTTGGTTGAACTGCAGCAACGCTGCGGGGAGCAACTGGGCATCAAGATTGGGATCACCGCGCTATGGCACCGGCTGGACCGGCTGGGCTTGAGCTATAAAAAAAACGACGCACGCCGCCGAGCAAGGACGGCCTGATGTCAAGGCGGCCCGGATCCTGTGGCGACGTTCCCAGCCCAGTTGGGACAGTCAACGCCTGGTCTTCATCGACGAGACCGGCTTGAACACGAAGATGGCCCGCCTCTACGGGCGTTGTCCAAAGAACCGACGCTGCGTCGCCCGGATGCCACACGGGCACTGGCAGAGTTCCACCTTCATTGCGGCACTGCGCGCCGAGAGCATCACGGCCCCCTTTCTAATCGAGGGGGCGGTCAACGCCGAGGTCTTCACCGCTTACCTCGCCGAGGTGCTCTGTCCGGAACTCCACCCCGGTGACATCGTCGTGCTCGATAATTTATCGACCCACAAAATCGCCAGCGTCGCCACCTTGATCTCGGCTCGCGGGGCCACGGTGCGCTATCTGCCGCCTTACAGCCCCGATCTCAATCCCATCGAGATGGCCTTCGCCAAACTCAAATCGCATCTGCGGCGGGCCGCCGCCCGCACTCTCCCTGATCTCCAAGGGGCGCTCGCCCAAAGCCTCTCGGCCTTCAGCTCTACCCACTGCCAAGGCTTCTTTCGTCATGCTCGCTATGCGTCTATCTAAATAGAATATGCTCTAGGCTGACCAAGTTTTGCTCCGTCGCACGCAAGGCAGCCGAACAATGGCCGGGCACGCTACATCATCATCTCGGTAGTGGCGGCGGGGCCGGTGGCGGCGTGGCGT
>JANXWT010000022.1 GCA_025351035.1 Opitutia bacterium
AGGTCGCCAAACAGGCGCAGTGATCAAGATGATGCCGCCGCGGTAACGAACTTGCCGATGATACCGTCGAACGAGCCGTTGGTGAAGAAGACCACGAGCAGAGGTTTGCCCTTCACTGGCAGGGTGTGCGCCACGAGCTTCTCGAGCAGCGCCACGTTGGTTGCCGCCGCGTAAGCGCCCACCCCCTGCGTGGCGAGAAACTCACAGACGGCGGCCGGATCGAAGCGCTCGTCATTCTTGATTTTATCGGCGCGATTGACTGCCCCGAGATAAACCTCGTCGGCCATCGCGAGCGACCGCATGAATCCCGTCTGCATCGCCCGCGAACATGCCGTGTTACTACGCGGTTCGAAGACCGCGGTAATCACCGAACCGGGAAAGCGGTTACGGAACGAATGCAATGTCTCGGCCAGCGCCGTCGGGTGATGCCCGAAATCCTCGACGACCTTCAGTTGCGGCGCGTCGAGCAGCAATTCCTGCCGACGCTTCACGCCGCGGAACAAGAACAGACAATCCAAGTTCAGTTGCGTGGGATTTTCCGGATGCAGCGCCAACCCTGCTGCACATATCGCCATCGCGGCGTTGCGGGCGTTGAAGAGGCCAGGCTGCGTCCACTTCACACCGCGCCACGCTTGTCCTTTCCAAGTCAATTTGAACGACGCTCCATGCGCCGACTCGCGAAAATCCACGATCCGCAGATCGTTGTTCTCGCCGGTGCCGACGCGCACGACACGCGTCCAGCCGAGCGGCCCGAGCGCGGCGAGGTTGGCGTCATCGCCGTTGAGCACGATCCAGCCGTTGCGCGGCACGATGCGCGTCAGGTGGAAGAAAGTGCGTTGCACGTCCTGCAGGTCGCGGAAGATATCGACGTGGTCGAACTCAAGATTGTTCAGCACCGCGATGTGCGGCGCATAGTGGATGAACTTGCTGCGTTTGTCGAAAAACGCGCTGTCGTATTCGTCGCCCTCGATCACGAACGGATCGGTCGCCGCGCCGAGATGGCTGCCCACCGGCGGGTCCTGCGGCACACCGCCGATGAGGAAACCCGGATCGCAGCCGTTCTCGCGCAGCAGAAACGCCGTGAGCGCCGTGGTCGTGGTTTTCCCATGCGTGCCGGCGATGACGATGTTCTGGCGGCCCTTCAGCACGAAGTCCGCGAGCAACTCTGGCAGCGACGTGAACGCGAGCTTGCGCGTGTCGAGCAGCCACTCGACCTCGACGTTGCCGCGCGACATGGCGTTGCCGATGACGACGAGATCCGGCGCAAGTTTCTCCAGCCGCGTCGTGTCATAGCCCTCGTGCAGCGTGATGCCGGCCTGAGCGAGCACCGTGCTCATCGGAGGATAGACGCTTGTGTCGGCACCGAGCACGTCGTGCCCGGCCGCGCGCACGAGCAACGCCGCGTTGCCCATCGCCGTCCCGCCAATGCCCATGAAGTAGATTTTCATCACCGGTTCAGAGGCACTCAATTGACACTATCGCCGCGAATAATCCACGAATTTCTCCGCACCCCAGGCGGCGCACCAAGAAAAGACCCCGGAGCGTTTCCGCCCCGGGGTCAAAAAATGGGGAGCGCTCGCCGCGCGCTCCTGCCTGTGCACACATTGGGCGCTCTCGCTTTCGCGGGCTGTGTGCTCCCCGACACCACTCTCCGCGGCATGCGGAGTGTTCGGTCTCATGGTGGGACCGTCCCGGTCGTTTCCGACCGGAAGTATTGAGTGAGGTCTTGTCGCTCGGTTCGGACGCTTCCTGCCGGAAGCGGCGCGCCGGACGTGGTGTGGACACGCATGCAAGTCATTGCGTCGTGTCGACACCGTGCCGCAAGGACGGCGCCGGCGGTTGGCCGGCCGTTGGCCCAGCGTTACGGGTCTGACCTCTTACCTCTCAGGCTGCGTTCGTCTTGCAGTTGATCGAAATGGTTTGTCATTCCGCTCAAGGGAGGAGTGTTCACGGGCTTGCCGAGCCCGCCGGCTCCCCGCAACGAAATCGTCTTTGCGCTTCCATCCGTTTCACCGGATGGCCTTCTGGCGGGGGTCGCCTGCCGGAAAACTTCGTCGCGTCCTGGTCTGCGCAGTAGCAGCCGCTATCCTCGGGATAACTGCGTGAGCTGCCGGCTTGAAACTGGCCGACAGCCTGACTCGGTTCGCCACGGTTTCTGATCGGGGCTCGCCGCACAGTTCCTGATTCATGTCACTGGCCGGTCATGACACCGGCCGGAGGAACTGGTGATATATGCCTGTCGCCGCAGTTACCCGCCGCGAAGGGGAAGGCAGCACTAGTTGCCGCTCTCCATTCCCCGGTCACCCGGGAGTATCCCAGCCGCGTTCTCGCCAATCCTCTCAGACCAACTCGCTCTCGGCTGTGCTATCAAGGAACGCCACAAGATACTCCCGTTTCCCGGCCGCACTGCGCATCCGTTGCTTTTTCTTGAAATTCTTCACCCACCAGTGCCGCGACTTGTCGTCACTCAGGTCAGACTCATCGGATCCACGTCCAACACCTGAGAGACGTCGCCCGGCCACGCGAACTCGTTCTGCATCTTCACGAGCTCGGGCACGAACTTCGTCACGCGTCCAACGAAATACCAAACTTGATAGCGGTATTCGTCTTTCACCTTCTCGATCGGCGCGGGTGTCGGACCGCGGATTTCCACCGTGGCACCGAACGTCTTCTCGACCTGCTTCACCCACTGGTCGGCGTAGAATTGGATCTTCTCCGGATTCCGCCCGCGGAAGAGATGATGCACGAGGTGGCGATACGGCGGGTAGTTGAACTTTTTGCGCATCGTCAGTTCCGCATCGGCGAATCCCTCGAAGTCCGCGTGCCGCGCGAACTGGATCGCCTCGGCCTTGGGCGTGAACGTCTGCACGACGACTTCACCCGTGCGGTCGCCGCGTCCGGCACGCCCCGCCACCTGCACGAGCAACTGGAACGTGCGCTCGTTCGCCCGGAAATCCGGCACGTGCATCGACAGGTCGGCATCGACGAGCCCGACGAGCGTGACGTTCGGAAAGTCGAGGCCCTTGCCAATCATCTGTGTGCCGATGAGCACGTCGATCTTGCCGGCGCGAAAATCATTCAGAATTTGGCGGAAGCGGTTCTTCTTCGACATCGTGTCGGAGTCGACGCGCTCCAACCGCGCGCGCGGCAGCACGCGCTGCACGGCCTCCTCGATGCGCTGCGTGCCGAGGCCGCGCCAACGGATGTCGGGCGCCGCGCATTTCGGGCACACCGCCGGCGCGCCGCGCTCGTGCCCGCACAGATGGCACTTCAGCGTTTCGTCGGCGCGATGGTAGGTCAGCGTCACGCTGCAATGCGGACACTCTTCCACGTGGCCACATTTCCTGCAGAGCATGCTCGACGAGTAGCCGCGACGGTTGATGAAAAGGATCGTCTGCTCTTTGCGCTCGAAGCGCTGGTGCATGTGGTCGACGAGCAGGCGCGACAGCGTGACGAGCCCGCGCTGCCGCATGAGCTCGATGCGCATGTCGACGATCTGAATGTCAGGCATCTTCTTGTCGTCGACGCGATGCAGCAGGCGGTTGATCTGGTATTTGCCGGCGCGCACGTTGACGACCGACTCCAGCGACGGCGTCGCCGAACCGAGCAAGCAAACGGCATTGGCTAGCTTCGCGCGGTAGACGGCGACATCGCGGCCGTGGTAGCGCGGCGTCTCGTCCTGCTTATAGGCTGGCTCGTGTTCCTCATCGACGACGATGAGCCGCAGATCGTGCACCGGCGCGAACACCGCCGAGCGCGCGCCGACCACCACCCGCGCCTGCCCCGACGCGAGCGCCTGCCAGCCGTCGAGCCGCTCGCCCTCGCTGAGATGACTGTGCCAGACGACCGTCTGGTGTCCGGCGGCCTCGAAGCGCCCGCGCAACCGCGACACGGTCTGCGGCGTGAGTGCAACTTCCGGCACGAGGTAAATGGCACTGCCGCCCGCCGCGAGCACCTCCTCCACGGCGCGCAGGTAAACCTCGGTCTTGCCCGAGCCGGTGACGCCGTGCAGCAGGTGCACGGCAAATTTTTCTCGCGCGAGACTCGTGTGCACGGACTCGACGGCGGCGGCCTGCTCTTCGTTGAGTTTGGGTGGAAGGCCGGGGACGACCTCGCCTCCGCTGCTCAAATTGTCGGCGTAGGCCACGCGCTCGACGTGCCGCACTTCTTCGCGCACGAAGCCGCGTTTGACGAGCGCCGCGGCGACGGCCGCTGTGCAATCAAGGCGCGAGAGCACGAGCGCTTTCTTTGCCGGCTTGACCTGCTGCTGTAGAAACTCGCAGAGCCGCGTCTGTTGCGGTGCTTTCTTGCGCAGTGCCGTCAGCTCGTCGGCCGTCAGCGCCCGCGCGAGCGAGAGATATTTTTCCTCCTTCACGTTGGCTTCGCCGCGCACGGCGGCGGGAATCATCGCCTCGAACACCGACTCCATGCGCGCCGCGTAGTAGGCGTGCATCCATTTCGCCAGCGCGAGCAGATCGGGCGTCAGCGCGGGGAACGCATGCAGCACCGCCGTGACGAGTTTAAGCTTCTCCGGCACGCAATCGGGGATCGCGTCCACCTCGAGCACGATCGCGAGCTTCTGGCGGTTGACGATGGGCACGCGGACGAGGGAGCCCGCTTGCACGTCGGAGCGGAGCGACGCCGGCACGCAGTAGTGTAGGACTTTATCGAAGCCCGCCATCGGTTGAACACCCACAATCATCGCGCCATGTGACGCCGTGCGGCACAACGTGGCAACGAGTTTTCGATCGCAAGGCGCACTGTGGGGTGTCCAATCAAGTGCGGTGCAGGGCAGCCGATCACTGATAGGTTGACACCCGGAAAACGGCCAAGCGACACTGCCGCCGTGAGCGCCGATGTCTCCCGCGAAAAATTCAAAGCCAGTCTGACCCGAAGGGGTCTGCGCATAACCAGCCAGCGCCTCGCCATCTTCGCCGCGGCCTTTGCGCGCAAGGAGCATTTTACCGCCGAAAGCCTGCTGAAGCACGCCAAGGCGATCGACGCCTCTGTGTCGCGCGCAACCGTTTACCGCACGCTGCCGCTGATGACCGAAAGCCAGGTGCTCCGCGAGGTCGACATCGGCAGCGGCGAGAAATTCTACCTGCCCGCCACCGACATGAACACGCAGGTCGCGCAAGTGATCTGTGTTGACTGCCACAGGATTTTCGAGATCAGCGCGCCGTTCATGGAGTGGTATGGCAGCACCGTTTCGCTGAAACTCGGCCTCAAGCCCATCTCGCAACGCCTTCAGGTCAGCGCGCAATGCAGCGCGTTTCGCCAACAGGGCCGCTGCCCCAATCACGAGGGGAAATAGCATGAGCCGGCCGACAAAACACGATCCGGCATTTGAGATCGCCTTTTTCGAGAGCCTGCATCGCCGTTGCCCCGACTATGTGGAGGTCGTCGAGTTGCTCGGGGGGCTCTACACCAAGTCCGGGCGCATCGCCGCCGGCCTGCGCATGGACCGCAAGCTCGTCCGCCTGCAGCCGCAGAATCCCACCGCCCACTACAACCTCGCCTGCAGCCTCGCCCTCAGCCAGCGGTGCGCTGACGCTCTCCGCGCCCTGCACCATGCGATTACTCTCGGTTACGACGACCGAGACTGGATGGAGAAAGACCCGGACCTCGCGAGTCTGAAGGACGAACCGGAATTCGACAGGCTGCTTGCTAAATTCAAGCCGCAGAGCTGACCGCTTTCAGTCTCTCCGAGGGCCTGCAGTGCCGCGTCGCGGAGAATCGCGAAAACCAGAACTGGCTAAAAGACGTCAGCCTGTAGTCCGGCAAGTCTTGCTCAGCGCACGCCAAAAATAAGCTGGAGCATCTCCGTGAGGTCCGAGCCCGGAATGTAGCCCCCCGCGCGCGCGCGCACGAGGGATTTGCAACGATAGGCGCGCACCACCGCGGCATCGACCGACACGATTTGCGGCGTATTCAGCCGCAGGCCCGCGACCTGCGCCGGGGTGAGCGGTGTCCAGGCGAACGGGAGGCCGGTGGCATTGCACTCGATCTCCCACCCTCCGACAAAACCCGCGGGCAGCGGGCGGCGCAATAAAACCGGATAGCGCCGGATGAAATCGGGGACTTGGTTTGTCGCGAGGCGCACGCGCACGACGGTTTTCATGCGGTCGAAGTATTGCTGGAAATTGTCGACCCGCCCGCGGCGCCACTCGCGGAGAAAGTCGAGCGGGTCGACGCCCATCAAGTTCATCCCGTTCCAGAGGCCATGGTTGTTAACGTTGCCGAATCGCCTGGCGGAATACCACGCTTGGAAATTCTTCGTGACCATCAACCCGATCTCGAAGTGCAGATGCGCGCGCTCACGCGGAATCGGAGTGCCGCCCGCGCTGTGGCCCATCGTGCCGATGACTGCACCGCGCTTGACCGGCGTGCCGACGCGGAGGCCGGCCTCGATCCGGCTCAAGTGCGCGTAGAGCGAATAGACCGCAGGCTTCGAATCGGGATGCTCGAGCACGATGTAACGCCCGTAGTTGCTTTCGACCGCGCGGGCATTGATGTAGCGCACGACACCGTCCAGCGCCGCGAAGATCTGATCGGTAGGCTCGCCGCGGCGGTCGCGGCCGAGGGCCTTGAGGTCAACCCCCTCGTGGAACTGGCTGCCTCCGCTGCGCACGCAGCCGAACAAACCCGACTCGGGATCGCCCGACACCGTCGCCTGCACGTAGCTCTCGATGCCGCGGCCCTGCCGCCAGGCGGGATTGGGCGTGGGCCAGACAAACTCGATGCGCTGCGCGGCGGCAGAAACCGTCAGCAAAAGAAACCAAAAAGCGAAGTGAGCGCGACGCACGCGATTACAAGGATTTCTTCTTTTTGGCGGCGAGGACTATGTCCGCCGAAGTCCGCTGCAGTCGGCCCACGAGTTCGGGCAGATCGGCGTCGGGTAATTCGACAAAGACCAAAATGTTGCCGTCACTCATCGCCCGCTCGATGCGCCGCGCGCCGACGAGCCGGTCGTTCAACGACAGCACAAGCCGACGGCCCACGCTGGCGACAGACAGCCGGTAGAG
>JANXWT010000026.1 GCA_025351035.1 Opitutia bacterium
GCCTTGGGGCGAGACCACGAGGAGCAGCGCGGCGTCATCGGGGATCTTGCGGGTGAGGGCGAGATCGAGGCCGGCGAGGGCGAAGTTGCGCTGGCGAAGTTCATCGCGGAGCTGCGAGAGGCCGCGCGCGCCGTCGACTTCGTCGGGGCTCATCTCGCCGTGGCCGGCGAGGAAATAGATTTTTTTCTTCTCGGGGTTCGACACGTCGAGAATGGCAGCGGTCAGCGCGGCTTCGCCTTGGAAGGCGTCGCGCTTGCGGTCCTTCGTGCGGTAGAACTCGCCGAGGGTCAGCGTGCGGCGGTGGTCGCCGGAAATAATGACGACGACGTTGGGCTGTTCGATGCCGAGCGCTTCGGCGTCGCGGCGCCGCTGGTAGACATCGAGGTAGTCGGTGCGGATGCCGCCGTTCTTGCTGTTGCGCGTGGCGTAGGTGTATTCGCGGAGCAGGCCGGAGATGTCGCGGAAGGCGAGGGCGCCTTCGCTGTTGTCGCCGTCGTCGGTGAGCGTGACGACGATGTGGACGGGTTGCGCAAGTCGCTCGAGGTAGGAGTTGGTTTCGGCCGAAAGCGAGTAGCGATGGTTGGCCGTCAGGTCGCGGCGCCAAGGGTGGTGCAACGCGACGTAGTTGAGGCCGCCGAAAAGCGTGAGGAACAGCACGGCCTGCAGGAGCAGGTTGATGAGCCGGACCCAGCGGGCGGCGCGAAAGCTGTCGGCAAATTTCATTTGGCGAACGTGGACGGATCCGCGAGCGGACTGCCCGAGGGCGCGTTGAGGTTAGATGCAGAGCGTTTCATGTCGCGCGGTCAGCCTTGGAGCAGCTTGGCCTCGACGCCGAGGATGCTGAAGATGAGCGCGAGCACCGCGCCGGTGACGTAGAAAAAAACCTGCCGGGTATCGATCACGCCATGCGTGAAGTCTTCGAGATGCTGGAAGATTTGCAGCGAGTCGAGCGTGGTCTTCACCGGCTGGAGCAGCCCGTGGCTGAGCGCGGTCATGTCGCTCAGGTAGCGCCCGCCGATGATGAGCGCGAAGAGCATTGCGAAACTAAAGATGCCGGCGACCGACTGGCTGCGCGTCATGGCGCTGGCGAAGATGCCGATGGCGACAAAGAGCAGGCCACTGACCGCAATGAAGAGATAACCGCCGAGGAGCGGGCCCGAGTCGAGAAAGCGCGGGTCGGGTGCGTAGTGTTGCAAGATGGAATGAAAGCCGAACGTCGAGGCCCACATCGCGACGTAGAGCATGTAGGCCGCGCCGAATTTGCCGAGCACCACTTCCGCGGTGGAGATGGGCGTGGTGAGCAGCGTCTCCAGCGTGCCGAGGCGGCGCTCCTCGGCGAGGCTCTTCATCGTCAGCAGCGGCACCATGAAGAAGACGGGAATCCAAAACAATTGGAAGAACACGGCGGCCGGCGGCGTTTCCTGCGGGGCCTTGCTGTAGGCGTCGAGGATGCCGGTGAAGATGAAGCCCATCAGCGCGAGGAAAAGCACGGCCGCAACGTAGGTGCTGGGATTGAACAACAGCGACCGGAGTTCGTGCGAGAGGATGGTGAAGAAGTGGCGCAAGGCGGAGTTGAGAGTTGAGGGTTGAGAGTTGAGAGCCGGATCAGAGTTTCGGGAGCGGGGCGCGGGTTTCGCCGCTGGGTTCGCGTTGGTCGGGCAGGCGGGCGTCCCAACTGCGGCGGGTGGCGGCGAGGAAAACATCCTCGAGCGACGGTTGGTGGCGGCTGAGCAAGCGCAGGCGAAAGCCGGCGACGGTCAGTGCGCGCAGCAGGGGCTCACCGAGCTCACGGTTGGTTTCGACGGCAAGGGTGAGCGCCGTGAAGCCGTCTTCGCCAACCCCGGTAGAAGCGGTGACCATCAGCGAGGGTTCGATGGACGTGAGCAGCCCGGGCAGATGGCCGAGATCGCCGGCGAGTTCGACGCGGTAATTCGTCTGGCCGAAAATTTCGTGGCGGAGATCGGCGGGCGAGCCTTGCGCGACGATCCGGCCGGCGTTGATGATGAGCACGCGGTCGCAGGTGGCCTCGATCTCGGGCAGGATATGGCTGGAGATGATGACACTCATGCGCCCGCGCAGGTGCGCGATGAGATCGCGGACGATGAGAATCTGGTGCGGGTCGAGGCCGATGGTCGGCTCGTCCATGATGATGATGGCGGGCTCGGCGAGGATGGCCTCGGCGATGCCGACGCGTTGCTTGGTGCCCTTGGAGAGGCGGCCGAGAATGCGGTGGCGGCTCCGTTTGAGATCGCAGAGCTCGAGGACTTCGTCGATGCGGCTGCGGAGCTTGGCGCGGGGGACTTCCTTCAAGCGGCCTCGGAACCAGAGATATTCGGAGACGCGCAGGTCCTCGGGCAGCGGGTTGTTTTCGGGCATGTAGCCGATGTGGCGCTTGATGGCGTCGGGCTGGCTGGCGGCCGGCACTCCGCAGATTTTCACCGAGCCGGAGGTCGCGGGCAGGTAGCCCGTGAGGATGCGCATGGTGGTGCTCTTGCCCGCACCGTTGGGGCCGAGCAGGCCGACGATCTCCCCGCGCTTCACAGTGAAGCTGAGATCGTTGACGGCGGTGAGGGAGCCGTAGGTTTTGACGAGGTGTTCGGCCTCGATGGTGAGTTCGGGAATTTCGGACATGCGGCGAGTTGCGGGCGCCCGGACATTAACACGGACAATCACCCCCGCGGGCAAGCCTCGTGTCAGGCGGCGTCTTTGCCGAGTGTGACCTCACCGGCACGGAAACGTTCGGTCTTTCCGCCGGCGGTGCGCAAGATGAGCGAACCCTCGGCGTCGATGCCGGTGGCCGTGCCACTGACCGTGCGGGTGCCTTGGATGACCGTGACGGGTTGGTCGCGCA
>JANXWT010000034.1 GCA_025351035.1 Opitutia bacterium
CGACAGCGCGCCACCGAGGTGGCCGCGGCGCCGCCGGGGAACCGTCTCACGGCGGACGACAAGGTCTTCGTGCGGGAGGGCGAGCGCTGCTGGTTTGTGCCGGTGAAAAACATCCGACTCCTCGAATCCGAGGGTAACTACACCCGGGTGTATTTCGACGACCAGAAGCCGCAGCTTTTCCGGTCGCTCACGGCGATGGAAGAGCGGCTCGACTCCAAGCAGTTTTTCCGCGCCAACCGCAAGCAGGTCATCAACCTCGCCTGGGTTGATGGCATCGAGCCGTGGTTCAGCGGTGGCTTGCTCGTGCGGCTCAAGGGCGGCATGAAAGTCGAGCTCTCGCGCCGGCAGGCACAGGAATTCCGTGAACGCATGAGTCTGTGAAAATAAATTCCTCCATGAAATTCTGTTTCACTGCCTGGCGTCTCGCCATTCCACTCGGGGTCGGTCTGGCCCTCGGCGTCGCGCTCGCCGTGGCGTTCTCATTCCGGCGCGCCTGATTTTTCCGCACCTCTGCAACCCCAACTCAACACGAACATGATCGAGGCCAGAAATCTGACCAAGACTTTCAAGGACAAGAAGCGCGGCGTCATCACGGCCGTCGGCGATGTGTCCTTCTCCTGCCAGCCCGGACAAATTTACGGCCTGCTCGGCGCCAATGGCGCCGGCAAGACCACTACACTCCGCCTGCTCGCCACGCTGCTGAAACCCAGCAGCGGCACGGCCACGGTGGCCGGACACGACGTCGTGAGCGCCGCGCAGCAGGTGCGGACCAACGTCGGCTTTCTCGCCGCCAGCACCGCCCTCTATGGCCGGCTCACGGCGCGGGAGATGATCGCGTATTTCGGCCAGCTCAACGGCATGGATGCTGCCGCGATCAAGGCGCGCATCAAGGTGCTCTCTGCCGAGCTCGACATGGCGGAGTTCCTCGACCGGCGCTGCGATAAGTTTTCCACGGGCATGAAACAGAAGACCTCCATCGCCCGCACGCTCATCCACGATCCGGCGGTGATGATCTTCGACGAGCCCACGCTGGGCCTCGACGTCATGACCGCGCGCGCCATCGTCGCCTTCGTGCGCGAGTGCCGCAATCGCGGCAAGACCGTCATCTACTCGACGCACATCATGAGCGAGGTGGAGAAGCTCTGCGACATGGTCGGGATCATCCACAATGGTCGACTGGTCGCCGAGGGCACTATTCCCCAGTTGCGCGCGCGCTACGGCGAGCACGACATGGAGGAAGTCTTTGTGAAAGCCGTCGGCGGTGAAGCCGCCCTCGCCGCCGCGCTCAAAAACTGAGGACCCTACCATGAACTGGAACAATATTCTTACCGTTTACGTGAAGGAGCTCCGGGATTCGCTGCGCGACCGGCGCACCCTGCTCTCCACGATCATCATTCCTACGCTCGTTATCCCGCTAATGGTGTTCGGCGTCGGCAAAGTCATGAGCAAGGTGATGAGTCAGGCTCAGGGGGAGGCGTCGCCGATCATGATCATCGGTGGCGACGATTCACCCGGCATCGTCGCGGCCCTCAAAGCTGAGCGGGATGTCGAGAAGAACCGCCCGGTCTTCCGCATCGTGCCGACCCGCGCCTACAAGGTCGCCATCGGCGACAAAAAGATTCGCGCCGCCGTCGAGATTCCCGCCGGCTTCGAAGCGGCGCTGAAAACCGGCGCGGCGTCGCCGGTCACAATTTTCTACTACGAGGGCGAAATCAAATCTGCTCTCGGCCAGAAGGCGCTGGAGAAGTTTTTCACCGATCTGCGACAGAAGACGGCTGAGACCAGTCTCGCCGAGCGCGGCCTGCCGGTCACGCTGCTCAAGCCTTTTGAAGTGAAGCGCAAGAATGCGGCGCCGCCCGAAAAGGTCGGCGGCAACTTGGTTGGCGGCTTCGTGCCCTATCTCATCATCATCCTGTGCTTCACCGGTGCCATGTATCCGGCGATGGATCTCACGGCCGGCGAAAAAGAACGCGGCACGATGGAGACGTTGCTCTGCAGCCCGGTCCCGCGCGTCGACATTGTGCTCGGCAAATTCCTTATGGTGCTCACGGGTTCTGTGTCCGCGATGGTCTTCATGCTGCTCTCGATGGGCACCACGGCATTTATCGGCGGTTCGATCATGACCGGTAGCGGCACGACGCTGAAACTTGCGCAGGGCGCCGCCGCCGCGAAGTCCACGATGGACGTCATGCCGACCGTCGATCCCCTCGGGCTGTTCGGCGTGCTGGCGATGGTGCTGCCGGTCGCGGTGTTGTTCGCCGCCGCCGCGTTTACGATTTCGCTTTTCGCCAAGAGCTACAAGGAGGCGCAGAGCTACCTCGCGCCGATGATGATCGTCGTCATCATGCCCGCCATGATTGGGATGTTACCCGGCATCGACCTCAACGTGAAACTCGCGCTCGTGCCGATCCTCAACCTCAGCCTCGTGTGCAAGGAAATGCTCTCTGGCATCTGGCACTGGGATTACATCGCGATCATCTTTGGTTCGTCGAGCCTCTACGCCGCCATCGCGCTGACGCTTGCCGTAAAGATGTTCAATCGCGAGGACGTGATGTTCCGCGCGTAATTCCGCCAGCGTTGACCGGCCTAGTTTGAAATGCCGGTAAAATCCGTCCCGGCACCGGTAAACCCGGCGTAAATGCCGGGCCGACCGCTAGGCACGGCGCAACCTTTTGTGTTAGCATGGTTCTATCGCCCATGAATACGAATCCACGCCCGACTCCCGGCCAGCTTCAGGCTGATCATCTCCAAAATCTCCACCGGCAACTCGTCGCCGAAATCGAGGTGTTGCACGAAAAAGAAGCCCATCTGAAGGACTACGAAGCACGGCTGCGCTCGTTTGCTGACCAGCACCCCGCGGCGAGCAGAACGCCGTTTCAAGGCGTTCCGGTTGCTGCTTCCACGGCGGAATTGGCCGCGGCGTGGGAAAAATTTCACCGCTCGCAAGCGCTGCTCGAAGCGGAGCGCCGGGCGTTCAACGATGAGCGCCTGCTTCTGCGGGTGGAGGCGGCCGCACTGAAGAATCGCACGGCCGCAATCACCCGGCGCGAAGTCTGGATCGATGTTTGCGAAAAAGAAATCGCGGCGATTGCCTCCACTACGGTGGCGGCCGCCCCAACGGCGCCGCCCCGGCGGTCGTTCACGTCGGTGCCGTTCGCTGCGATGAAGCAGATTTTCAGCCGCGCTGGCTGAGCACTCAGATTTTTTCGAGTTCGCTCAACTTGGTCGCGGCGGCTTCCCACGCGGCGGCGGCCAGCTGCAATTGGTCCACGGTGGCGCTGAGCTCGCGGTTGAGGTGCATCGGCGTGCCGCCATGCTCGTAGGTCTCCGGAGCTTCGAGTTGGGCGGTGAGCTCGTTCTGCTTCGTCTCGAGTTCGCTGACGCGCTGCTCGAGCTTGCCGACTTCGATGCGGAGCTTCTTAAGATCGTTGGACGAGGGTTTCGATTTCGCGGGCGATGTCGCGACGTTTCCATTGCGCTCCTGCACTGGACGGGCTTCGGTGAAGCCGGCGGTAAGCGCGGCGCGCGCGCTGCCGGCCTGCGACTTGTCGAGGTAGTAGTCGTAGTTGCCGGCGTAGGGCGTCAGCCGGCCGGAGTGGACGTGCAGCACGTTCAGCGCGAGCTGGCGGATGAAATACACGTCGTGGCTGATGAAGATGAACGTGCCCTCGTATTGCTTGAGCGCGTGGATGAGCGCGTCGATCGAGGGGATGTCGAGATGGGTCGTCGGTTCATCCATCAGCAGGAGATTGGGCGGATTGACGAGGAGGCGGGCGAGTGCGAGGCGGGACTTCTCGCCGCCGGAGAGCACGGAGACTTTCTTGTGGACGTCGTCCTTGCGGAAAAGGAATCCGCCGAGCACGGCGCGGGCCTGCTGTTCCGTGAGCTGGTTCTCGTTCGTGCGCAGCTCCATTACGTTTTCGAACACGGTCAGATGGGTCTTGAGGTTGTCGGCGCGGTTTTGCGCGAAATAACCGGGCACGACGTTGCTGCCGAGCGCGCGCGTGCCGCCTTGGATCGGCACTTGGTCGGCGAGGATCTTGAGGAGGGTGGATTTGCCGGAGCCGTTCGGGCCGACGAGCACAATCTTCTGGCCGCGCTCGGCCTCGAAGTTCATGTCGCGATACACGACGTGGGTGCCGTAGGCTTGGTGGACGTTCGCCAACTTGACGACCTTCAGCCCCGAGCGCGGCGGTTGTGGGAAACGGAAATTGATTTTCTTCAGGTCGTCCTCGGGTTCGTCGACGGCGACGGCCTCGAGGCGCTCGATCTGTTTCTCCTTGGACTTGGCGCGCGAGGCCATCGAGGCCTTGGCTCCAAAACGGTCGACGAACTTCTGGAGGTGGGCGATTTCGCGCTGCTGGTTCTTAAAGCGCGCGGCCTGCTGCTCCTTGCGGGCGTCCTTCTCGGCAAGGTAATCGTCGTAGTTGCCCGTGTAGCGGTTGAGCGTGCCGCCGCGCAGCTCGAGGATGCCGGTGCAGAGGCTGTTCAGAAATTCGCGGTCGTGCGAAATGAGCACGAGGCCACCCGGGTAGCGGATCAGGTAATCCTGGAACCAGAGCAGCGCTTCGAGATCGAGGTGATTGGTCGGTTCGTCGAGCAGCAGCAGCGCGGGTTCGCCGACGAGGAGGCGGGCGAGGTGCGCGCGCATGACCCAGCCGCCGGAGAATGACTTGGCGAGACGCAGGTGGTCCTCTTCGCGGAAACCGAGGCCGGCGAGGATTTTCTTGGCGCGGGGTTCGAGGGTGTAGTCGATGTCGTAGTCGTCATCGTTCTCGGGCATGAGCTTCTTCCCGCTGGTGGCGATGTGGAGGATGGTCTCGTCGCCGACGGGTGCGCTTTCTTGCGGCAGGTAGCCGAAGTCCGCGCTGCGTTCCCACTCGATCGTGCCCGAGTCGGCCGTCTCCTCGCCGAGGATGAGGTTGAACAGGGTGGTCTTGCCCGCGCCGTTTGGGCCGACGAGCCCATAACGATCAGTGCGCGCGACGAAGAGCGACACGTCGGAGAAGAGGGTCCGGGTGCCGTAGGACTTTGAAACGTCGGCGAGAGTGAGCATGCGAACCCGCGAGTGAGCCGCTTCCCGCAGCCGCGGTCAATC
>JANXWT010000043.1 GCA_025351035.1 Opitutia bacterium
CGAAAATCGCCATTATCCTCGGCTCGGGACTGGGCGGCTTGGCGGCCAAGATCGAGGATCCTGTGTCGATTGCCTACCGCGATCTGCCAGGTTTCCCAGAGCTGACCGTGCAGGGGCACGACGGCACCTTGATCGGGGGCAAGCTGGGCGGCGTGCCCGTCATCGTGCTGAAAGGCCGCAAACATTTCTACGAGACCGAAGACCCTTATCCGCTCAAGACTATGATCCGCGCCATGCACGCGGTGGGTGTCGAGACGCTCTTCCTTTCCAACGCCGCCGGCAGTCTGCGGCCCTGCATTAAGATCAGCGAGCTCATGCTCATCACCGACCACATCAATTTCCTCGGCCTCAACCCACTCACTGGCGCCAACGACGACACGTTCGGTCCGCGTTTCTACTCGATGAGCGACGCGTGGGACAAAGGGCTCTCGGCTAAGGTTAAAACGGCCGCCCAGCGCGAGGGTATCACGCTGCACGAGGGCGTCTACGTGGCGTTCCGCGGGCCGTCGTTCGAAACGCCCGCCGAGATCCGCATGGCGCAAAACTGGGGCGCCGACGCCGTCGGCATGTCGAGCGTGCCTGACTGCCTGATTGCCCGGCACTGCGGCCTGAAGGTCATCGGCGTGTCCTGCATGACCAACATGGGGGCCGGACTCTCCGACGAAAACCTGACGCACGCGCACACGATGGAAAACGCTGCGCGCGGCGCGGCGGCGTTCGAGCGCCTCGTCATCGCCGCCGTAAAGCTCCTTTGAGCGCGGCGAGACGCTGCGTCCCTTGAAAGCCGCCGAACTCGATCAAGCGCGCCGGTTGCTCTGCAAATTGCAGGACACGATTCGCGCGGCGGTTGCATCCGGTCGCGGCCCGGGCGCGTCCCGCGTTGCCGCCGTTACCTCAGCAGACACCATCTACGCCATCGACCGCGTCGGCGAGAAAGCGGTGCTCGCGTGGTTTGTCGACCACTGGCCGACGGAATGGCCGGTCGAACTGGTGATGGAGGGCCAGGAAGGCCACGGCTCTGTCACGTTCCCGTCCGGCACACCGGTGAAAAAGACGATTCTCAAATGCATCCTCGATCCGATCGACGGCACCCGCGGCTTGATGTATGATAAGCGTTCCGCGTGGAGCCTTGCCGCTCTCGCACCGCAACGCGGGGTGTGGACGCACCTCGGCGACATCATCGTCGCGGCGATGACCGAACTGCCGACGGGCAAACAGTCGCAAGGCGACCAGCTCAGCGTCGTGCGCGGGAGCAGCGTGCGTGCAGTGCGGATTGATGTGCGCACCGGACGGAGGAAGAATTTTACGCCGCGGCCTTCGCGGGCGCGCGATGTCGCGCATGGCTTCGCGTCGTTCGCCAAGTTTTTCCCCGCCGGCAAGGCGTGGCTCGCCGGCATTGAAGAGCGGCTCTGGCGCGAACTCGGTGCGACCGAGGTTTTCGACGACCAATACCTCAGCAGCGGCGGCCAGCTCTACGAATTGCTGATGGGCCATGATCGATTCATTGCCGATTTGCGGCCGCGCGCGTTCGCGGAGCTCGGCGTGCGCAGTGCGCTGCCATGCCATTCCTACGATCTTTGCACAGCGCTTATCGCGCAGGAACTCGGCTGCGTTATTGCTGACCCGCGCGGCCGGCCGCTGCGCGCGCCGCTCGACACGACGAGCGCTGTGGCGTGGGTCGGCTATGCCAATGCCCGACTCGCGCGCCGCGTCCGTCCGGTGCTGCGCCGCATCCTAAACAATGTCATATAATAGATGACAATGCCGGGAAGGTGTGGTTTTGGCACCGCACTACTCGTAAAGATCTACTTCTTCGCCTGTTCGATCAAGGCAACCTTGCCGTCCTTGAAGACGACGCGGATTTGCTCCTGTTTGTCCGTCCGGTAGGTGTCGGCGTAGGCGGGTTGAAAATAGGTGCGATACGTCTTCAGGTTAGCGTCGTAGTAGACTCGCCGCTCGTAGCCGACAAACGCGGTGCCGTCGTAGCGTTGGAAATAGGTGTTGTAGACCCAAGTCTCCGTCTTGCCCGCTTCGGTGATGGTCTCGTGTTTCTCGTCCGGCTCGCCGAGTGCAAGATAAACCATGTCGAACGAGTAACCGAGGTCGATGATGCCCTGCTTGATTTTCTCCTGCGTCGCCGCGTCGAGTTTGGCGAAAACGTCGGGTTTTTGCTTGATGCGGTCGTCGACGCTCTGACAGCCGGCGGCGAAGACAAGAGCGAGAGCGGCGAGGGCCAGGAAGTAGCGTGGTCTCATGGTGCGTGGGTCCGCAGAAACCTAGGCAAGATTCGCGGGAATGCCAGTCGTCGTTTCGGCCGTGGCACAGGACAGCTCGCGTTCGCGCAGCCACGCGAAGATGACGGGCGTGACAATCAGGATGTGGACGAGCGACGAAAGCATGCCGCCGACGACGGGCGCGGCGAGCGGGCGCATGATCTCGGTGCCGGTGCGCTCGGCCCAGAAAATCGGCAGGAGACTCGCGACGGTCGTGGCGACAGTCATCACCTTCGGGCGCAACCGGAGACGAGCGCCGGCTTTGATGGCGTCGAGCAGCGCGGAT
>JANXWT010000048.1 GCA_025351035.1 Opitutia bacterium
GGCCCAGAGCCGCGCCGCATGCACGGAGGGAAAGCCCCAGCGCGCGACGAGCGAGCGCAGTTCCTCCCGGGTGTGATCGTAGAAATTGACGGGCATGGCGGAGATGCCATCGGGGCATAAAGTTATCACGCCGGTTTGCCAGCCGAAGATTTTCGGCGCTGATCTGAGCGCGGCGCGACAAATCGAGCGCGCAGCCCAAGCTGTTACCCATGGAAGGTTGCGCGGACGGAAGAACGCGCGGGCGGGCCGGCCGGTTCAAACCGAATACTTGCTCTTTTCCGGGCGGCAGTCGGGCATGCCTTCGTAGGCATGAACCGAGCCGGCGGTGTCGGCCCACAGCGGCAGGTTGTCGCTGCGCCACCGGGGCGCTTGGATGATTTCGGTCTGCACGTCGTTGTCGCGGGCGTGCATCATCAGGCGGTTGATGGCGGTGTAGACGACATCCTCCGGCTGCACATGGAGTGCTTCTGCGAGTCGGACAATGGGGTCGGACTCGGCGGCATCGAGGTGGATTTTTATGTTCATGGTAGGCGGCCTCCGGTTCGGAATTCGCCGGCACTATAGTCTGATCGGGGTAACATGGCTCCGCAGATTTTGTGCATTGGCTGCGCAAGGAGGCGCGTTGCATTTCTTGCGTCGGCCGCCACACTCCCGCCATGTGCAAAATACGGATGAATCCAACGGCGGCGCTGCTCGGACTTTGCCTCGGAGGGCTGCCGCTCGACGGCATGGCGGCAGAGAAAACTGCGCTGCAGGCGCTGGTGGACCGCACGGCGCTGGAGATGCAGGCGCAGTTCCCTCAGCCGGCGTTGAAGGCCGAACAGTTCGCGGTCACGGTGGTCGACTTGCGCGCGCCGGGAGCGGTCGTGCGTGCCGACTACCGCGGCGAGGAGCGCTTCTACCCAGCGAGCGTGATCAAGCTATTCTTCGCGGCCTACGCCCAACGGCTGATGGAGGACGGCAAGCTGGCCGACACGCCAGAGTTACGCCGCGGGTTGCGCGACATGATCGTCGAATCCTACAACGAGGCCACGAGCTTCGTCGTCGACTCCATCACTGGCACGACAAGCGGTCCGGAGTTGCCGCCGGCGGAGCTGGCGGCGTGGAACACAAAGCGCAGCGTCGTCACGCGCTATTTCCAGTCACTCGGCTACCGCAATGTTTATGCCCAGCGCAAACCATGGGGCGAGGGCCCCTATGGACGGGAGAAGATCGATATGGACGCACATCCGCCCGCACGGAATTTTCTTTCGACCAACGATACCGCGCGCCTGTTGCAGGAAATAGCCGAGGGCCGCTGCGTCACGCCCGCGCGATCGGCGGAAATGCTCCAGTTGATGGAGCGCGATCCGGCGAAGGCCCCGCCGGACGATGCCGACTACGAAGGCATCGGGTTCACTGCGCCGGCGCTGTCGCCGGGGATGAAACTCTGGTCGAAAGCCGGTTGGGTTAGTTGGGCGCGGCATGACGCCGCGCTGGTCGGGCTGCCCGATGGTGGCCGCGTGATCATCGTCACATTCACCGACGGGCGAGAGCACGCGGCCAACCGGAAAATCATCGCCGCCGTGGCGCGGAGGATTCTCGCGGGGCTGCCGCCGGTCGTGGCCAACTGAAGGTCATCTATTAAATGACAAAGCGCTCGGAGCCAGCCCGCCGGCAATTGTCATATAATAGATGACATTGCCCACTGGCGGAGCGGGCGCTGCGCCCACAAACAGAAATTATCCACTGAAGGTCGTCAGCAGATCGGCGTAGATTTGCGCGGAGCGGACAAGCTCGTGCACGGAAGCCCGTTCATCGATGGCGTGGTAGTCGGCACCGCCGGGACCGTAGCCGAGCGTGGGGATCTTCAGGTGCTGCGCGAAGAAATGCATGTCGTTAAAACCGGTGGAGACCATCGCCCTGGTCCGACGCCGGCGCACGCGGGTGACGCTTTGTTGCAGGGCGGTGAAAAACGGCGTCGTGGGCGGGCTGTAGCACGGAAAGTTGTCGGAAACTTTCTCGATGGTGATGCGACACTGCGGGATTTGGGCTGCGGCTTTCTTGAGGAAGGCGCGCAGCGCTCGCTCGGCGGCGCGGAGGTCCTCGGCCGGCAGCACGCGGCGGTCGATGGAGAAACTGGCGAAGGCGGGCACGGTGTTGATCTTGCCGCCCTCACCGGAGGCGAACACGCCGCCGAGGTTCAGCGTCGGGTGGAGCCGCTGGCCATCGGGTGCGCGGAAGGTCTGGCGGGCGAGTGTTTTCTTGTAGCCGGCGAGCGCGAGCACGAGCGCGGACATTTTTTCGAGGGCGTTGATGCCTTTCTCGGGCATCGAGCCGTGGGCGGCTTTCCCGTGGACGTGGACGTTGAGCCACACGACGCCGTTGTGGCCGCAGCAGACGGCGTCGCCTTCGCCGCCCTCGCAAACGATGGCGTACTCGGCGCGGAGCTTACCGTGGTCGACGACCCAGTTGGTGCCGAGCACGCTGTCAGTCTCCTCGTCGGCAACGAAGGAAACCTCGACGTTGCAGCGCGGCGTGGTGCCGGTGGCGCGGAAGGCTTGCAGCGCGGCGACGACGCTGGAAATCGCACCCTTCATGTCGGCCGTGCCGCGCCCGTAAATCCAGCCGCGCTCGACGACGGGATTGAAGGCGTGGTCGTGCTTCCATTTTCCGCTGACGGGCACGACGTCGTAGTGGGCGTTGAAGTGCAGAGTCTTTTTCGCACCGGTGTCCCAGAAGCCGATGACGTTGTAGCGCAGGTAATCGAGCAGGCCGGGCAAAGTTTTTTTCTGGAGTGAGCGCGGCAGTTCGACGAGGCGCACCTGCAAGCCGAGAGCGCGGAGCTTGGTGGCGAGCAGTGAGGTGATTTCGCGGTAGTTTTCGCCGGGCGGATTGACGGTGCGCAGCCGGATGAGCTGTTGCAGAAAAGCAATCTGACCGGCGGAGTTCTTCGTGAGATAGTCAGCGGGAGTCATGGCGGTTATCAGGGCCGGGTCGCGGCGGTGTAGATGAGCTTGAGGGCGACGAGGGCGGCCATGCTAAGAAAAACCGGACGGACAAAGCGAGCCCCGCGCGTCATTGCGAGGTTGGCGCCGAGGAGGCCGCCGATCAATTGGCCGGTGCCCATCACGAGGCCGGGCCCAAGCAGAACTGTGCCGGCGAAGAGGAAGAACCCGAGCGCGGCGACATTGCTGGCCAGATTCATGGCTTTGGCGTGACCGGCGGCTTTCACGAAATTTTGGCCGAGCAGCATGACGAACGCGATCGTCCAGAACGAACCGACGCCGGGGCCGAAAAAACCGTCATAAAATCCGAGGCCCAGGCCGAAGACCGCGTAGAACGACGTGGTTTCCATCCGGCGCTGCCGGTCAGTGTCGCCAAGTTGCGGCCGGAAAATCAGGTAGACGATGATGGCGGCGAGCAGCCCCGGGATCAGTTGCTCAAGGAAACGCGGATCGACCAAGTGCACGAGAAACGCGCCGCCGACCGCGCCGACTCCGGTGCAGATCAGCCCGAGCCAGCATTCGCGCAGATCGACCGCGCCGCGCCGCGCAAAATGCCACGTTGACGACACGGTGCCGAAGGTGCCTTGGAGTTTGTTGGTGCCGAGTGCGAGCGGGCCGGGTAAACCGGCCGCGAGCAGCGCCGGCAGCGCGATTAATCCGCCGCCTCCGGCGATGGCGTCGACCGTGCCCGCGGCGAGCCCCGCACCGAAGAGCAACAGATAAGTGGCCGAGGAAAATTCGGGTGACAGTAGCACGCGGCCTGCAGGGTTGTCGGCGGCGAGCGTGGTGGAAAGCCATAATCACGGTGTGCGGGTTGACTTTGACAGCGCTGCGGCCCCGCACACGCTTTGGGCTGACAATGCCACCCGCAAAAGAAACCGCCGTCCGTGACGCGGAAACCACGGCCAAGAAAAAACCGCTGCCGCGGGTCTTGAAAAACTTGGCGGGCACCATTGCGGCGATGACGGAACCCGCGCTGCTGACCTGCTGGCGCTGGCGCCAGGGCGGTGTGGACATCCTTTTCGCTAACCAGGCGTTTGCCGCGCTGACCGGTTACACGGCCGAGGAATTGCAGAAAAAAAACACCCGCGACCTGCACGGACCAAAGACCGACCTCACTGTGCTCCGGCGCGGCACCGACTCCGAGCCGACGGCACACGGCGAAAGCTGGTTGCACCGCAGTGACGGCCGGCCGTTCTATGCCCTGTGGAACTTCAGTCCGGTGACGGCCGCCCGGGGCCGCCCGATCGGCTTGCTCGCCGTCTACCACGACCACACGGAGATGAAGCAACTGCGGGAGGCACTGCTACACTCGCAGAAACTCGACACGGTCGGCCAGCTCACCGGTGGAGTCGCCCACGATTTCAACAACTTGCTTTCGATCATCAACGGCTATTGCGAAATCCTGACACCGAAGATCGCGTCGTCGCATGCCGCGCAGAAGGATCTGCGGGAAATCCACCGCGCCGGCATTAAGGCTTCGGCCATTGCGCGGCAGCTGCTCGAGTTCAGCCGGCGGCAGGAAACAGAGGTGCGGGTGATCAACTACAACACCCTCATTCGCGAGATTGCGGACATCCTGCGGCGCGTCGTCGGGGAAGCGGTCACTCTCGAACTGCGGCTCGCGTCGGACCTCGGCAACGTGCGGATCGATGCCACGCACTTCCAACAGGTGCTGATCAATCTCTGTTTCAACGCGCGCGATGCGATGCCGGAGGGCGGCAAGCTTACCATCCGCACGTTCAACCATCGCGCGGACAAACCGCGCGCGCGCGGCCGGCACGAGCTGGGTCCCGAACGCCTGGTGGCGTTGCAGGTGACGGACACCGGCCATGGTATGGAAGAGGCGACCCGGCAGCGGATGTTCGAGCCGTTTTTCACCACCAAACCCGCGGGCACCGGCCTCGGCTTGGCAATGGTCCACAACATCGTCTCGCAGAACGACGGGCAGATCGCCGTGCAATCGCGACCCGGTGCCGGTGCCACGCTGGAAATTTTCCTGCCCGAAATCGCAGAACCCGAGCAGACGCTGAGCACCACCCTCCCCGCACTGCCGGTCACGCGCGGCACCGAGACCGTGCTGCTCGTCGAGGCCAATCTGGCGTTGCGCAAGATGATCAGCGGCATCCTCACGGCCGACGGCTATCGTGTGACCGAGGCCGCCGATACGACCGAAGCGGCGGCCTTGCTCGAGACCATCGGCTTGAAGCCGCACGTCCTGGTGCTGGATTACGAGACGCGGGCGAGCGCCGCGCTGGTGAAAAAAACCATCGAGCGTAACCAACAGCTCAAGTTGCTTTGCATGTCGGCGGCCGGCGGAACACCCGGAGGGATGGCGCCCCGCGCGGTGGCGCACCTGACCAAACCTTTCGCGCTCAGTGCGCTCATGCGGGCGATGCGCACACTGCTCGACGGTGGCAGCTACTGAAGCTCTGTTTTTTATGGGCATCAACACGCTGCATCTCCTGCCGGTTCGCACCGGCACCGCCGCCGAAAATATGGCGCTGGATTTCTTTTTGCTCCAGCGCTACCCCGGGCGGACGGCGCCCCGCTTCCGGCATTACGAATGGCGCAACCCGGCGTTCACGTTTGGGTTCAGCCAGAAAATCGAATTTGTCCGCACCAATCTCCCCGCGGGCGAGGGGTTCGATCTCTGCCGCCGGCCCACCGGCGGCGGCATCGTCGATCATCGCAACGACTGGACTTACACGCTCGTGCTGCCGCGCGGTCATCCACTCTATGACGAACGCGCGACGCGGTCCTACCACGCAGTGCACGAATGCCTCGCCGAAGCGCTGCGTGTGTTCGGTCAGCCGGCCGATGTGAAACTGGCGGACGAACCGGTGGAGCGCATCGACCCCAGCCCGTTGATCATGGGCGTGTGTTTCCACCGCGCCGAGCTTTACGATGTCGTGAACGCGGTGACTGGCGCGAAAATCGCGGGCGCCGCGCAGAAGCGCAATAAGCACGGCTTGCTCTTCCAGGGTTCGATTGAGAAAGCGAGTGTCGGGCCCGTCGACTGGGAGGATTTTTCGGCGCGCTTCACTGCGTCACTCGGCCGTGCGCTCGGCAACGAGTCGCAGGAAACGCCGTGGCCGGAGTTGAGTGAGGACGAGGTGTCGGGTCTGACCGAGCAGTATTCGTCGCCCGAGTGGGTGGCCTGCCGTTGAGCGGACGGGGATCGCCGCGCGGCCGGTGCAAGTCGTCGCTTTTCCAGTCGTGGGCTTTGACTCCGAGTGGCGCACCCGCTAGTCATCGCGGCCTATGAAGCTCACTCGTGTCATCGCGCTTACGTTCGCCTTATTGATTTCGCTGGCCGCTTTTGCCGCCGACAAACGCCCGATCACGCCACAGGACCTCTGGGCGTTCAAACGCGTCGGCAGCCCCGGGCTGTCGCCCGACGGACGCGCCGCCGTCTTCACGGTGCAGGAATGGTCGATCGACAAGAATAGCAGCACGACGAGCCTCTGGTGGATCGAGGTTGCGAGTGGCGCGCAGCGCCGGTTGACGACGGCGCACGCTGCCGATGGCTCGCCGACGTGGAGCCCTGATGGCAGCCGCCTCGCGTTCGTCTCGAAGCGACCCGACGACGAGGTTACTTCGCTCTACGTTATGCGACTGGATGGCGGCGAACCCGAAAAGATCATTGAACTGCCCTACGGCATCTCGAGTCCTAAGTGGATGCCGGACGGCAAAGGCATTATCGTTGCGACGACGGTCATTCCCGAACTGGCCGGCGACATGAACAAAGGTCAGCTCAACCTGATGAAGAAGGAAATCAAGCGCCGCCGTGACTCGAAGGTGACGGCGAAGGTCACCGAGAACCGCCAATACCGCTTCTTCGACCACTACCTCACCGACAATTTGGCGAACCGGCTGCTGCTCGTGAACGTGGAGACGAAGGAATTCAAGGACCTCACGCCGAAGTCGGCGCAACTGTTCTCCAACAGCGGCGACATCAGCTACGACATCGCGCCTGACGGGAAGCACGTCGCGCTCGTGATGAATTCCACGCCGCCGCCGTTTCGCGACGAGAGCAACGCCGACATTTACCTCGTGCCGGCGGACGGTTCGGGTGCGCTCAAGAATCTGACCAGCGACAACAAGGCCACCGACGGCTCGCCGGTGTTCGCGCCGGATGGCAAGTCGTTCGTTTATGGCCGCACCGAAACGACGATCCACAACGGCGAGTCGACCCGGCTCTGGCGCCACGATTTCGCCACGGGCAAGAACACGATCCTCACCAAGGCGCTGGATTACTCGTTCGGCGATTTTGAATTCTCCTCCGACGGCAAGACGCTGTGGGCCATCGCCGAGGACAAGGGCATGGTGCCGGTTTTCCGCATGAACGCCGACGGCACCGGCCTCACCGCCGTGCAGAAAGACGGTTCCGCGAGCAGCCTCGCCGTCAGCGGCGGCACCGTGGTGTTCCTCAACGCCACGAGCAGCCGACCCAACGAGCTCTTCGCCGTCGGCGCGGCCGGCGGTGCGCCGCGGCAGCTCACGCATTTCAGCGACGAACTTCTCGCGCAGCTCGATCTCGGCAAGGTGGAGAGCTACTGGTTCACCGGGGCAAACAACGAGCAGATCCACGGCTGGCTGATTTTGCCCCCGGGTTACGATGCGAAGAAAAAATACCCGCTCATGCAGCTCATGCACGGCGGCCCACACACGATGAACCAAGACAACTGGAGCTACCGGTGGAACAGCCACGTGTTCGCCGCTCCGGGCTACATCGTTACGTGGGCCGACCGCCACGGCTCAACCGGTTTTGGCGAGAAGTTCGCCATGAGCATCCTCAACCAATGGGGCGACATGCCCTTTGAGGACATCATGAAGAGCACGGATTACCTGCTGAAACGTTTCCCGAACATCGACCCGCAGCGCCTAGCCGCGGCCGGCGGCAGCTATGGCGGCTACATGGCCGCGTGGGTGCTCGGCCACACCGACCGCTTCAAGGCCATCATCGACCACGCCGGCGTGAACGACTCCTACGCGCAATACGCGACGGATGTGCCGCACGGCTTCACGCAGGTGATGGGCGGCACGCCGTGGGGCGATGTCGCCGGCATGCAGAAGGAAAATCCCGTTTTCTACGCGAAAAATTTCAAGACGCCTACGATGATCATCCACGGCGAAATGGATTACCGCGTGCCTTACGGCAACGGCCTCGAACTCTACGGCATCCTGCAGGCGATGGGCGTGCCGGCACGCCTCGTGATATTCCCGAACGAGAACCACTGGGTGCTCTCGCCGCAGAACGCGGTCTATTGGCACTACGAGATGCAGGACTGGCTCGCCCGCTACATCGGCGGCACGCCGACCCCGAAACCGAGCTTCGACGCGCCGGAGGCGAAGCCCTGACCCGGGGCAGCTAGGCTTTCACTAGCGTGATCACGCACTCGAGATGGCGCGTTTGCGGGAAGAGATCGAAGGGCTGCACCGCCGTCAGCGTATAGCTTTGGGCGAGGAAGTTTTTCAAATCGCGCATCTGCGTGGCCGGGTCACAAGACACGTAAACGACGGTGCGCGGACCGAACGCGAAGAGTTGCTGGAGGAAATTTTCGTCGCAACCCGTGCGTGGCGGGTCGATCACGACGGCGGTGTCGCCGGGCGGGAAATCCAGTCCGGCGAATATCCGCGAGGCGTCGGCGGCGAGGAACGTGGTATTCGTGAGGCCATTGGCGGTGGCATTGGAGCGAGCGAAGCGGATCGAGGATTCGCTGAGCTCAACGCCCGCCACACGCTTGAAGGACGGTGCTGCGCCCAGGGCGAAGAGTCCGCTGCCGCAATAGGCGTCGACCAAGTGCCGGACACCGCTGGATGCCGCCTGTTCGCGCACATAGGAAGTAAAAGCCGGAAGGATGAAGGGGTTGTTTTGGAAAAAATCCCGCGCAAGAAAGCGCAGCTTCAGGATACCGATCGTCTCGGTGATGATGGTGTCAAAATCGGTGGTGACCTCGCCGGAAGCTTCGCGCAGCAGCACGGTCGCGCCGCGCTGATAGCTGGCGGCCTTGGCGTGCACTTCGGCGCGCAGGCCGGCCAGCCGCGCGTTGATCCGGTCGGTGGCGATGGGGCACTGCGGCACGTCGACGATCTCGAAACGCGTGCCCTGTTTCAGGAAGCCGATTGGCATCGGGCTGCCATCGCGCGAGGGATTGAAATGCGGCGTGATTTTCGAGCGGTAACCGAATTCCTTCGGCGATGGCACGACAGGCTGAACCTCGAAGTCGACTCCGGCCATGTGCTGCAGGAGTTCGCGCACCTGGCGCTGCTTCCAGAGGAGTTGCTGGTCGTAGGAGAAATGCTGGTATTGGCAGCCGCCGCAACGGCCAAAGAGCGAACAGACGGGCGCCACACGGTGCGGCGAGGGCGTCAGCACTGCGAGCAGGTCGGCTTCGGTGAAATTCTTGTGGTTGCGGTAGACCCGCGCCTTTACGCGTTCGCCGGGGAGCGTGAACGGCACCATCACGACCCATTGGCCAATGTTGTCCCGTTGCTGGCTGCTGTCAGCCCGGGATTTGTCCTGACCGTCGTCAGGCAAAGGCACCCGCGCGAGGCCGACGCCGAGGTTGGTCAACGTGGAAATCTCCAGCTCCAGCTCGGTGTGATAGGCAAACGGCCGGTCGTTGAATTTCTTTTTGGTCACGGAGGAGATGACAGAATAAACAGAATGGTCCGAATGGAAGCAGAAAGCCCGAGCTTCATTCTGTTCATTTGGTGAATTCTGTCTAAACCACTGCCGTGCTCCCGGAAAAAATCACCAGTCTCCAGAATCCCCGCATCAAACAACTCGTGAAGTTGCGCGAGCGGCGCGAGCGCGATGACGCAGGACTGTTCCTGATCGAGGGCTACCGCGAGGTGCGCCGGGCTCTCGAAAAGAACATCCGGATCGGCGAACTCTATTTTTGCCCCGAGTGGTTCCTCGGTGAAAACGAACCGGCACTGATCGAGCAGGCGATACAGGCCGGCGCGCAACTCTACGAGCTTTCCAAAGAAGCGTTCGCCAAGTGCGCCTACCGTGACCGGCCCGACGGCTTGTTGGCGGTCGCGCCACAATGGAAACTTGGCTTGGGAGAGGTCGCGCTAAGCGCGCAACCCTTCGTGCTCGTGGTCGAGTCGATCGAGAAACCGGGTAATCTCGGCACGATCCTGCGCAGCGCGGACGCGGCCGGGGTCGATGCGGTCATCGTGTGCGATGCCGTGACGGATGTTTTCAACCCCAACGTCGTGCGCTCGTCGACGGGGGTGCTTTTTTCGGTGCCGATCGTCTTGGCCGACAGCGCTACGGTGCACGCTTGGCTGCGCGAGAAAAGCATCCGGATCGTGGCGACGACGCCCGACGCCCAGTTGCTCTACTCACAGGCCGATTTGCGTGGACCACTGTCGATCGTGATGGGAAGCGAGCAATACGGGCTCAGTGAATTCTGGCTGAAGGAAAGCAACGCGCTCGTGCGCATCCCGATGGCCGGGCAGGCCGACTCACTCAATGTCGCCATGGCGACGATCATCACGCTCTTCGAGGCCGTCCGCCAGCGGAACGGCTAAGACCCGCCGCCGCGCAGGTGTTGGATCAACTCGGCGGTGCCGGCGGCCATCGTCACGCGCGGATGGTAGCCCAGGTCGCGGCGGGCGGCGTCGAGTTTGAACCAGTGGTCGGTGGCGAGTTCCTTGACGACAAAGCGCGTCGTGGGCGGTTCGCCTTTGAGCGGCAGCACGCGCCACAGCGTTTCGAGCACGCCGGCCACGCGGTAAGCGGTGGCGACGGAAACATGTTTCGTCAGCGCGGGCAGGCCCACGCCGCGCAGCAGCTCGTTGATCCAGTCCCAGAGGACAACCGGTTCGCCGTTGGTGATGAAGTAGGCTTGGCCGCCCGGGTCGCGCGGCGCGCCGTCCGGCGAAGTGTAACGTAATACGTTACACTCGCCGCTCCGGGGCGAGGGCGCCCCGGCTCCATCGGCCGCGGCGGGATTGTCATATATTATATGACATTTCGCCAGGGCCTGCTCGGCGAGGAGGTGAGCGTCGACGACGTTGGAGATGTGGGTGACGTCGACTTTGTTGCGGCCGGCGCCGATGATTTTCAACCGGCCCTTGCGCGCGAGCGCGAGCACGCGCGGCACGACGTTCTGGTCGCCCGGACCCCAGACGAGATGCGGGCGCAGCGAAACCGTGGCGAGTTCGGGCGAGTTGGCGGCGGTGACGAGGCGTTCCGCGGCGGCCTTGCTTGTCGGATAAGCGCAGGGCGCGGCGGTGCAGAGCGGCGCGGACTCATCGACGCCGGAGAGATCGCCGCCGTTGTAGACGACGCTCGGCGAGCTGGTGTAGACGAGCCGGCGCACGCCGGCGGCGCGGCAGGCCGAGATCACGTGGCGCGTGCCCTCGACGTTGACCCGGAAGAAATCGGCGGCGGGGCCCCAGACACCGACGCGACCGGCAACATGAAAGACCGAACCCACGCCTGTGCAGCCGCGGCGCAGGGCTTCGTGATCATGCAAGTCACCGAGGACGACTTCCGCCCCGAGTGTTTCGAGGTGCGGCAAAGGTCGGCGTGTCAGCACGCGCACGCGGCGACCCGAAGCCAGCAGGCGCTCGGCGATGCGGCCGCCGATGAAGCCGCTGGCGCCGGTGACAAACACGGGCGCATGAGAACTCATAGTTTTCCGGAGTTTTTCCGCATATCCATTTCGTAGGCGGGCCTGGTTGACGCCCAGCGGGCGAGCGCGAGGCGGTGAATTTTTGCGTTGTGCCGGACGTCGACCGGGAAGGACGGGTGGATGAAAAAATGCCGGATGCGCACGGTGTGTGGGTGTTGCGCGGCGAGTTCGCACATCTCTCTTGCGAGTTTGCGACGTTGCTGGGAAGTAGCTACGAGTTCAGGCGAACGCGGCTCGGCCACGATGGCCGCGCGCTGGCGTCCGCGCGTGCCGACGCCGATCAACGCAGTGCGCACGACGTCGGGATGGGCGTTGAAAACAGGTTCACACTGCTCGGTGTAGAGCGGTCCGGTGACAGTTTCGACCCGCTCGGCCTTGCGACCGCAGAACCAGAGGCGGCCGGAGGCATCGAGGTAACCAAGGTCGCCCATGCGGTGCCAAATAGCGGTGGGGCCGTCGGGAATTTTTGCTGCCGCCGTCGCGTCAGGCAAAGCATCGTAGGCCTGGGTAACAACCGGGCCGCGCACGATGATTTCGCCGATTTCGCCGGCCGGCAGTTCCTTCACGGCGTCGAACGACCCGAGGAGTTCGTCTGTGATGGCGATGACCTTGATTTCCACTTCGCGCACAGGTCGCCCCACACACGTGCCGCGACCGTCGGCCGTTGCCTTGGCGGTTTCTTCAAGCACCTCGCGGGCGGAGATAGTGCAGACCGGCAAAGCCTCGGTGGCGCCGTAGGGGCTGTGGGCCGTGCCATGGGGGACAATTATCTGAAGGTCGGCGAAAAGAGCCGAGGGCACAGGCGCTCCGGCCATCAGCACGCGGCGAAGTGACGGCAACACTTCGTTTTGCGCCAAGCATTGGTGCGCAATTATTCTCCAAAGAGTTGGGGAGCCAAAAGAGTTGGTTACATCCTCTTGCCGGATGGCCTGAATAATCTTGTCGGGATCAACCAACGCGAGGTGAGCCGGATCGATCTCTGGCACGATGGTCGTCATGCCAAGCGCGGGATTAAACAGGGCGAAGATAGGGAGCAGCGGCAGATCAACTTCGCCAGGCTGGATGTTATACGTGTCACGGATGAGCCGCACCTGCGCGTCGAACATGCCATGTTCGTAGCAGACGCCTTTGGGCGCGCCCGTGGAACCGCTGGTGAACAGCACTGCGGCCAGTTCGGTGGCAGCGCTGGGCGCCACTTCCCATTTTCTAGCGGCGTCTTTTGCTCGTGCCGACAACCGCGCGGTCGCGGAACCGCTTACCCAGATGCGGATCTCGACTGTGGCAAAGGCGGCGCGGAAGAAATAGCTGGAGAATTGCGCGGAGGGAATGCCGAGCAGCACGCGTGGGCGCGAGCGCTTGACGCAGGCGAGAAAATTGGCGCGGCCCATGCCGGGATCGATGATCACCGGCACGGCACCGAGCTTGAAAAGAGCAAAGGCGGCGGCGATAAGCGGCAGGCCTTGCCTGACCAGCACGAGCACGCGATCACCGCGGCCCACGCCGCGGGCCGTCAGCTGCGCGACCCACGCGTCGACCTCGGCGTCGAGTTGCGCGAAGGTAAGGGCAAGATAATCGATGCGCCCGTCGCGCGTGCGACCGCGGGGAATCTTCAAGGCCGCCAGCCCCGGTTGGCGTGCAGCCATGAGCGGAAGATGCCGGGCAATGTTGGCGGATTCAGTCACGGGAAATTTTTTCTTCCGCTCGGATTCAGGGCGCAGGTTAGCTTTTCCAGGCGGGCTCCGCTTTCATCAGCTCGGCCTGCCAAGGGAGGAGGGTCGCGTCGATGCATGCGGGGTCGCGCGCGATCAACACGAGCTGGCTGCGCGTGGCGATGAGCGTCGGGTCAAGGCTGAGGCCGGCGGCGAGACGGTCGCGGTCAGCCTTGAGGCGGTCTTGGCGCGCGAGTTCGTCTGGGGTCATGGCGGCGAATTCGCGGCGGCGTTCGCGGTGCGGGAGCGCCTGCGGGTCGGCGGCGAGGCCGGCGCGCACGGCGTCAGCGAGGGTTGGAAAAAGCCGCTCGTGCCGGCGGCCGAGATTGAGGCGGAGAATCTGCTCAAGCGGCAGACCGTCGTCGGCCGCGCGGGCGATGCGCATCATCATTTCGTTGCCGGTGACCTTGAAAGGAGGCGTATCGAGTTTGTCGGCCCAGTTTTCGCGCCAATGCCAGACGGCGTGGAGCACGGTCAGGCCGTGGCCGCGGAGTTTCTCGGAGCCGCCGATGCGCCAGGAGTTCTCGTCGGGGCCGGGGAAGCCCTCGCGGGAGGCGACAATCTGCCACTGGCAGCGCTGTTCGAGCCAAGAGAGGCGGCCAAACTTGACGAGTTGGTCGCGCAACAGGTCGCGCAGCACGGGCAGGTAGTGAACGTCGAGCGCGGCGTAGTCGAGCAGATCGCGGGCGAGCGGGCGCTGCGACCAGTTGGCCTTCTGATTGTCCTTGTCGAGGAGAACGCCGAAATGCTGCTCGAGGAGCGAGCCGAGACCGAAGCGCGGGATGCTCAGCAGTTGGGCGGCAAACATGGTGTCGAAAAGATATTTTGGACGGAACTCGCAACGGCCCCAAAGGAGGCGGAGGTCGTAGTCGCTGCCATGCATGATGAGGTCGCGACTGGCGAGGCGCGGCCAGAGGTCGTCGAGCGGCAGGCCGGCCAGGAGGTCGACGAGAAAGATTTTGTTGTCCGCGAGGAGCTGCAGGAGGCAGAGATGCGTGCGGTAGCGGAAGAGATTATCGGCCTCGGTGTCCATCGCGAGTTCGGAGCTGCGGTCGATGGCGGCATAGAGCGCAGGCAGTTGCGCAGAGGTGGAGATGAACTCGTAGGGAGGCGTGATGTTCAAGCGACTGGAGAGAGGTTTATTTGTCCCACGCGGAAAGGAAGGCGTCAACTAACTGTGGCAGCTCGCGGCTGTAGCCGCCTTCGAGAATGGCGGCGGCGGGCAGGGCACCTTGACGGAGCCAGCGGCCGAGTTCGGCGAAGTCGTCGAGTTCGAGCGACATCGCCGTGATCGGGTCACGCGCGTAAGCATCGAAGCCGGCCGAAACGAGCACGAGATCGGGGCGAAAAGAAACGATCGATTCCCACGAGCGGGCGAGCGCGTCCAGGTGATCCGTTCGCGGCGCGTGGGGAGCGACATGGAAATTGCGGCAGTTGACCGTCGACCGCGTGCCGGTGCCGGGATAACCTGGGAACTGGTGCACCGAGCTGAAAAAGCAGCCTGGTTTGCCGTCGAGGATGTCCTCGGTGCCATTGCCGTGGTGGGCGTCGAAATCCCAGACGGCCACGCGCACAGCACCGCCACCATGGGCATTGAGCGCTGCGATGGCGATCTGATTAAGGTAGCAAAACCCCATGGCCTGATTGCGGGTGCAGTGGTGGCCGGGGGGGCGCATCAGGGAGAATGATTTCTGACCGGCGAGGGCGAGCGCGGCGGCTTCCAGCGCGGCACCGACGGCCCGGCGGGCGTGATCAAAAATCCCCGAGAAAAAAGGTGTGTCCTCATCGAGATCCGGTCCGTGCTGGATGCGTGCGACGAGTGCCGCGCTGTGCGCTGTCATCAGGACGGCCTCATCGGCAGGGGCGGGCACCCGCCACTCCCAGTTGGGATGGGCGGCGCGCAGACGGGCGGCGGTGTGGATGACGCGCGCCGGTTGCTCAGGGCGCATCGTGGAGCCGTAATCAGCGCACTGGGGATCGTGGAAAATGACCATCTGGCAAGGGCAAGTTTGTGAGCGATAATCAGAGCGAAGGCCAGAACGGGTTTTTGGCTGAACTCCTCTTATCATGGAAAACTTTGTGGTGTCATTTCGCGGGATTTCTGGCCAGCTCCCGGCATGAAAGTCGTCGTGCTTTGTTCCGGAGGCCTGGATTCCGTGACCGCGCTTTATTGGGCGCGACGGGAGCACGCGGTGGGCGCAGTGCTGAGTTTCAAATACAGCGCGAAGCATAATGAGCGGGAGATTCCGTTTGCTGCCGCACATGCCGACAAGCTCGGCGTGGCACACCGTATGATCGCGCTGGATTTTATCGGCGAGCTGTTCGCGTCGGATTTACTGAAGAGCGGCGGCGACATTCCCGACGGTCACTATGCCGCCGAATCGATGCGGCGGACCGTCGTGCCCTTTCGCAACGGCATCATGCTGTCCGTTGCGGCCGGATTTGCGGAGAGCGTCGGCGCGGCGGGGCTCGTCATCGCCGCTCACGGCGGGGACCACGCCATCTATCCGGATTGCCGCGAGCCGTTCATGCAGGCGATGGGCGAGGCGATGAGGCTCGGCACTTACGCGGGCATCGAACTGCTGCGACCGTTCATCGTCATGGATAAAGCCGGGATCGTCGCGGAGGGCACGCGACTCGGTGTGGATTTCGCCCGCACGTGGTCGTGCTACAAGGGGGGCGCGACACATTGCGGCCGATGCGGCACCTGCGTTGAACGCCGCGAGGCGTTCCAGCAGGCGGGACTCCCCGACTCCACCGTCTATGCCGACACAGGCGCGCTGCCGGCCAAACCGTCATGCTGATCTCCGAAATTTTTCACTCCATCCAAGGCGAGGGCGAGCTGATCGGCGTGCCGTCGGTTTTTGTCCGCACGAGCGGCTGCAATCTGCGCTGCAACTGGTGCGACACGCCGTATGCGTCCTGGAATCCCGAGGGGATACAGATGAACGTCGAAGAAATTGTCGCGGCGATCGCGGCGTTTCCCTCGAAGCACGTCGTGTTGACCGGCGGCGAGCCGATGATCGCTCCGGAAATTCACGAGCTGGCGTTCCGGCTGCAGGAGCGGGCGTATCACATCACGATCGAGACTGCCGCCACAGTGCGTCCGCGTGGCATCGCGTGCGATCTGGCGTCACTCAGCCCGAAGCTGGCGCACTCCGCACCCGACGCGCGGCTCGACGACACCTGGCGGAAGAAACACGAGGAACTGCGCTGGCAGCCTGCGGTGGTGGAGAACTGGATCGCGGCCGGCGACTACCAGTTAAAATTTGTCGTCGGCTCCGAGTCCGACTTGGCGGAAATCGAAGCCATGATCCGGGAGACGGGCTGTGCCGTCCCCGCCAGCAAGGTGCTGCTGATGCCCGAGGGCACGACCGTGGAAGTGCTGCGGGAGCGCGCGGTTTGGTTGAGCGAGCTCTGCAAGGCGCGCGGCTACCGCTACGCGCTGCGGCTGCACGTCGAACTTTACGGTAACAAGCGCGGCACCTGACGGTCTGAGACGCGGCGAATGCACATTAAAGATTACAGCAAGCACACGAAGAACCTCTCCGGAGAATTGCGCGACCTCGCGGAGGAGTTCAAACACCACCCGGTGCCACTCAGCGAAGTCATCGCCGTGTTGCAGGAACGCGCCTACACGCTGCTGATGATCATGCTCGCGCTGCCGTTTTGCGCGCCGGTGTCGATCCCCGGCCTGTCGACGCCGCTCGGGCTCGTCATCGCGCTGGTCGCGGCGCGCTTCGCGTTGGGACTGCCACCTTGGCTGCCGGAGCGGTTGCTCAAAGTGAAACTGCCGCCGAAGTTTTTCGGCACGTTGCTTTCGGCGGCGAGCAATGTGATCGGGTTTCTCGAACGGGTCTTGGTTCCGCGCTGGCGCTGGATGACATCGACGCCGCTGTTGATCCGGCTGCACGCGGTGATGATCTGCCTCGCGGCGATCACGCTGCTGATTCCGGCCCCTGTGCCGTTCAGCAACCTGTTTCCCGCGCTGGCCGTTCTGCTCGGAGCGGCGGGCGTGATGGAACGCGACGGGTTCGCCGTGTTTTGCGGCTATCTCTTCATGGTGATCGGCATCGCCTACTTCGGGCTCGTGGCGGTGTTCGGCGTGCAAATCATCGAGCTCCTGCACGACAAAGTGCTGGGACGATAAGTAGGCTTAGGTCGCGGCGCGCGGTCTCGCCGGCACGAGCAGGGAAAGCACGACGGAAGCTCCAATGATTCCGCCGATCAGGCCGAGCGACCAGGTGATGGGAAATTTCCCGCCGAAGGCTTCGTTCAGCCAAGCCATCTTTAGGCCGACAAAGACGAGCACGAGTCCAAGGCCGTATTTTAGCAGACGGAATTTGTGCATGACTCCCGCGAGCAGGAAAAATAGCGCGCGCAGCCCGAGGATCGCAAAGATGTTTGAGGTGAAAACAATCAGCGGTTCGCGCGTGAGCGCGAAAATTGCGGGGACGCTGTCGACCGCAAAGACGATGTCGGTCAACTCGAGGAAGGCCAAGCAGACGAAAAGCGGCGTCGCATGCCAAACGCCGGACTCGCGCAGGAAGAATTTTTCGCCGCGCAATTGAGAAGTCACGGGCACAAAACGGCGGAGTAGCCGGATGAGAAGGTTTTTCTCCGGCTCTACGGGTTTCTCGGGAGCGAAGATTATTTTCAGGCCAGTCAGCACAAGGAAAGCGCCGAAGAGCAGGATGACCCAGTGGAACTGCATCAACGCCGCTCCTAGACTGATGAAGATCACGCGGAAAATTAGGGCGCCGAGGATGCCGTAGAAAAGCACCCGGTGTTGGTAGCGGGCCGGGATTGCGAAGTAACCGAACACCACAACGAACACGAAGATGTTGTCCACCGAGAGCGATTTCTCGACGACGAAGCCGGTGAGATATTCGAGGAAAGTCTGTTTGGCCAAAGCGGCGTGATCGAGACCGGCCAGGCGAGGGTCGAGGGGGAATTTCCAGAGGGAATACTGGTAAAGACCGTAACCAAAAAGCAGCGCGAGGCTGATCCAGACAATACTCCAGGTCAGGGCCTCCTTGAAGCGCACCTCGTGCGCTTCGCGGTGAAAGACGCCGAGGTCGAGCGCGAGCAAGCCGAGCACCAAGACGGTGAAGGAGCCGTAGAGCCACCAATAGTCGGCGAAAGGGAACAGAATGAGTTGGTCCATTTGAGCCGCCAGTAAACCGATGGTCGCGGTGCCGGCAAGCGGGACCCGACTGGAAATCCCAGCGGCGTTTCCAGCGTCCGAAATCAACGCGGCGGGGCGCGGAAACTCCCGGCGGGCAAGCTCAGCAGCTCAGGACGATCTTCCCGAACTGCGCCGAGGCTTCCATGTGGCGGAGCGCGGCGTCGGTTTGGGCGAGGGGGAAAACGTTGTCGACGACCGGCGTGATCTTATTTGCGGCGACAAATGCCGTCATGCCGGCGAAGTCGGCGGGCGACCCCATCGTCGTGCCGAGAATATTGATTTGGCGGAAAAAACATTTGCGCAGATCGATGCCCGGCGGATTACCCGCGGTGGCCCCGAAGAAAGTGATGCGGCCACCGGGCCGCGTCAGCTCGATGAGCTTGGCGAAACCATCGCCGCCCGCGCTGTCGACGATCACATCGAACGGCCCGCCCGCGAGCTTGAGCAACTGGTCGGTCCAGTCGGCGTCGCGGTAATTGACGCCTCCTTTCGCGCCGAGCGTCTGGGCGCGAGAAATTTTCTCCGGCGAACTCGAAGTGACGAAGACCGTCGCTCTCGCCGCGACGGCAAACTGTAGCGCGAAGAGCGCGGCCCCGCCGCCCACGCCGGTGACGAGCACGCGCTCGCCGGTTTTGAGTTGGGCGCGGGTGAACAGCGCGCGCCACGCCGTGAGGCCCGCGAGCGGCAACGCGGCCGCTTGCTCCCACGAAAGGTGCGCGGGCTTGGGCGCGAGATTAACGACGGGGATGGCGATCTGCTCGGCGAACGTGCCGGCGTCGGGCAGGCCGAGGATGCGGAACTGCGGGCCTTGCGCGCGCGGGTCGCTGCCCCAGTCGAGTGACGGGTTGATGATGACATCCTGCCCGACCCATGCTTTGTCCGCGTCGCGGCCGACGGAGACGACGATGCCCGCGCCGTCGGAGCCGAGCACGATGGGCAGCTTGATGTTGGCGTAAAGACCGAGTTGAACCCACAGATCGCGGTGATTGAGCGCCGCGGCCTTGAGGCGCACGACGACGTGCCCGGGCGCGGCGACTGGATCGGCGACGGTTTGGAGCACGAGAGGTTGCTTGAGGGCGGTGAGCGGAGCGGCGTTCATGAAGGCGGACAATAGAAAGGCCCGGCCCGAACGCAAATGTGGCAACGCGGCCTGCTATTTCTTGCGCAGGCGTGTTTGGAGTTTCTTCACTTCGGGGCTGACGGCGCCGCAGGTGCCGTTGCTGCCGCAGCCGGGATTAGCGCGCTGCTTGAAATAGTGGCGCGCGAGAAGTGTCGCGGTGATGGCGACGATGGCGAGGGCGGCGATGGTCTGGAGTTGGGAAGACATGAAGGAAGACAGAATGAACAAAATCGGAGAAATTGAAAATTCGGGGCGACTGGTAGTGTCACATTCTGCTGATTTTGATAATTCTGTCCAAGTTCAGAAGCCCAGCGCGCGGCCGGTTTGGTAGACGGCGAAGCAGATGAGCCACGCGGTGCCGGTCATGTAGAGCGTTTGGAAAATCGGCCAGCGCCACGAGTTGGTCTCGCGCTTCACGACGGCGATGGTGCTCATGCATTGCATGGCGAAAACATAATAGATCATCAGCACGAGGCAAACGAGCGGCGTGAACAGCCGGCGGCCGTCGGGCCAGGTGGCGGCGGCGAGCGCGGTGCGCACGGGCGTGACATCGGCGCGTTTGCCGCCCTCGAAATTCTCGACGCTGAACACGACGGCGGTGGAGCTGACGAACACCTCGCGCGCCGCGAACGACGTGATGAGGCCGATGCCGACGCGCCAGTCGAAACCGAGCGGCTTGATGGTGGGCTCGATGAGATGGCCGGCGCGGCCGGCGAAGCTGTGGGCGATCTGCTGCGACGGTGTGGCGGCGGGATCGGGGTGCTTGGGATACGCGGTGAGGAACCAGAGCACGATGGAGATGCCGAGGATGATGGTGCCGGCGTTCTTGAGGAACAGCCACGCGCGCTCGAGCATCTGGCGGAGAATTTCTTTCAACCGCGGCGGCTGGTAGGGCGGCAGCTCCATGATCATGAGCGGCGGCTCGCTGCGGAAGAGCGTTTTCTTGAACAGCCACGCGAAGCCGAACGCGCCGAGCGTGCCGAGCGCATACATGAGGAACATGATGCCGACCTTGGTGAGCGACGACTGCGGCCCGCTCGGCAGCAGTGTGGCGATCAT